>NVTX01000040.1 GCA_002401735.1 Methylophilaceae bacterium
GCTGTATTCCTCGGGGAGTGATGACAGCTATGTTTTGGATCAGATCCTTGCAGCCGGGGCCATCATTGGGCTGACCAAATCACCGCTGACGGCTGCAGCCGCAGGGCGTTGAGCTTGATGATCTCTAAGCGCTTGCGTTCTTCTGAGGCGTCACCACCATCAAGCATTTGTCGCATAGAGACGACGTCACCCATGCCGTAGGTCATCCAGGCATTGGCAGGCAAACCATCACGACCAGCACGGCCAGTTTCTTGATAGTAGCCTTCCATGCTTTTGGGTAAATCTAGATGGGCAACAAACCGTACATTGGGTTTGTCGATTCCCATGCCAAAAGCAATGGTCGCGACCATAATAACGCCTTCTTCGCGTAAAAATTGACGTTGGTTTTTTTCGCGTGTATTGGCTGGTAAGCCTGCATGATAGGGCAGTGCATTCCAACCTTTATCAGCTAGCCAAGCCGCGGTGGCTTCTACTTTTTTGCGAGAGAGGCAATAAATAATGCCAGCATCACCAGCATGTTCTCGTTCTAGAAAAGTGAGTAGCTGCTGGCGCGCATTATTTTTAATGGTGACGTGATARCGAATATTCGGRCGATCAAAGCTAGAGACAAATTGTTCAGCRTTTTCTAATGCTAATTGTGAGATGATTTCTGCACGGGTTGGCCCATCTGCGGTTGCGGTAAGCGCAATACGCGGTACGTCTGGAAACTTGTCATGCAGGATGGTCAGCTGGCGATATTCAGGACGGAAGTCATGTCCCCATTGTGATACGCAGTGCGCTTCATCAATCGCAAACAAGGCTAAACCTACATGTGCATTAACTTCGCCTAATACACTCAAGAAACTACCGACAGTCAAACGTTCTGGTGCCACATATAATAGTTTTACCTCGCCAGATAAGACTTTGCTGGTGATGCTGGCATTATCTTCTGCGCTTAAGCTGGAATTTAAAAATGCGGCTTTTACACCGAGTTGTTGTAAGGCCTCCACTTGATCTTGCATGAGCGCAATGAGTGGAGAAACGATGATGGCTAGACCATCACGCGCTAATGCGGGAATTTGATAGCACAGGGACTTACCACCACCGGTTGGCATGAGCACCAAAGCATCTTGACCAGCAGTCACATGTTSTACGATCGCCTGTTGCTGATCGCGGAAGCTAGTGTAACCAAACGTAGTTTGTAGAATGTCTAAAGGGGTTGTCAAGATAGTTATTTTTTGGGATAGGGATTCATCAAATCATCCACCAGCGTATGCAGTGCCTCACGCATTTGTGTTTCTGATACTTCCATCAATAAACCGTCTTCAAACGCATCTTGTGTGATTTGTTTAATCTCATCAAAGTTTTCCTTCATGACGCGAATTTTCTCGGTACAGGCGACAATGCTGTCGTTATCGCGTATCCATGTTGGTAAAGGTTTCATTGCCATGTCGTTAATAAGTTAAGTGTTCAATTAAATGTAACATTTTACGCAATGCTTGACCGCGGTGGCTTATTTTATTTTTGATTTCTGGGCTCAGTTCGGCGGCGGATTTGCCGGTCATGGCATCTAAAAATAGTGGATCGTAGCCGAAGCCATTATTCCCACGTGCTTTCTTTAAAATGCTCCCTTGCCAAATGCCTTCAGCGATTAGCGGTTGTGGGTCGTCATGTTTACGTACCAATACTAAACAGCAGTAGTAGTAGGCAAAGCGGTTTTCGTGTTGTTTTAACGTGATCATCAGGTGCGCGTTGTTATTTGCATCATTACTAGGCTTGCCAGCAAAGTAAGCAGATTGCACCCCCGGCTCACCATGCAGCGCTTCCAAACATAAGCCTGAGTCGTCAGCTAATGCAGGTAAACCGGTTGCGAGGCTAGCGTGGCGCGCTTTGGCTAAGGCATTTTCAATAAAGGTGCAATGTGGCTCTGGCGCTTCAGATACATTGAACTCTGATTGCGGCAGTACTTCGATGTTGAGTGGAGACAGCATGGCTTGTATCTCCCGCAGTTTACCTTTATTACCACTAGCAATGACGAGATTTTTAAACATATTGCTATAGACCTAGTGCTTCTTTTTGTAAGGCTAATAACTGCTGAATACCGGAGTCAGCCAAGTCTGTCATGGCATTCATGGTGTCGCGGCTAAATGGTTCACCTTCTGCCGTCCCTTGAATCTCTACAAAGCCACCATCACTGGTCATGACGAAGTTCATGTCTGTGTCACAGTCAGAATCTTCAATGTAGTCTAAATCTAAGACGGGTGTGCCCTTGTATACACCAACAGAAATAGCGGCAACTGCATTAGTCAGTGGAGATTCTGTTATTAACTGATTTTCAAGTAGGTAAGTAATGGCATCGTGCATCGCGACATATGCCCCTGTAATGCTGGCAGTACGTGTGCCACCGTCAGCTTGAATCACATCACAATCAAAATGAATCGTGCGCTCACCTAGTTTTTCTAGATTAATCACAGCACGCAAACTACGGCCGATTAAACGTTGGATTTCCTGTGTGCGGCCAGACTGTTTGCCTCTGGCGGCTTCTCTTTGCATACGGCTTCCAGTAGAGCGTGGCAACATGCCGTACTCTGCCGTTACCCAGCCTTGTCCTTGCCCCTTTAAAAAGCCAGGGACTCTTTCTTCCACACTAGCAGTACACAGCACATGTGTATCGCCAAATTTAACCAACACTGAGCCTTCTGCATGCTTAGTGTAGTTGCGGATAATTTCTATGGTACGTAATTGATTATTTGCGCGAGCGCTAGGGCGATTAGATGGTGATGACATGTTTAATGGGCTTTTGAAAAAAGCCCATTATAAGACATGCAGAAAAGACTTGCTTCTAAAATCAAATATTTTGCTTGGTTTTCATTAAGGCTTTTTGAATTTCTGCGATGGTGTTTTCGATATCGTCATCAGAAAGGTCTTGGGGATCATTTTCATCTGGTAGTTGATGCGTGACAGGGTTGATAATGGTTGTTGTCTCACCTAGAGGCATAAGTTGGGTAGAAACAGCATCATGGCTTAATAGTTTATCGCCCCATTGAAGCGCGATTGCGCTTAAGTTGTCGCCATGTTCATCGGCAGCTTCTTCAGCGGCATCCATTAAGACTTTAGTGCCTTCAGTSRYWTYWWWSNTATYNATGKNAATRKSTCTTTRMWWYYTSNATSRCYNNNNCASCCCCAKRGCYYAKMWGYWYAAAGNCWGKAWWRNGYCGCYKNNTMAGNCCAAYKMARWKCTRKNCNTGAKNGWTCWWKMWSGRGCGNAATYWCSMYKCMYASKCARKNGYANNAAWTWWGTWNTYTATATGGGTGCGTTGCCATTTCTTCTTTGGTAATCATGCCCTTGTTGTATAAAGACTGCACAATGGAATGGTCTTCTGTACGGAAGAGTAAATGATTCCCTCTGAAATGATATAAACGTGAGTCCCCAACATGCGCRCAATAGAGGTAACCACGTTGAATAACGGCAACGACTACGGTTGTACGTGGAGATTCAACTAAGTTTTCAGTTTGTGTCACGTTCTCAATCATATCGTGTACTTGCTGGACATGATCAGTCAAAAATTTAGCAGGGCTGCTCAGTAAAGGTTTAGCTAAACGTTGGAATGCATCCGTGATTGTTTTGATGGCGAGTTGTGCAGCAACTTCCCCATGTCGGTGACCGCCCATGCCATCTGCTAGTACAAGTAGCAGGCTATCTTTACTATAAGAATAGGCGAGCCTATCTTGGTTATATGGTCGTGGCCCCTGGCGGCTGTTTTGGTAAATCGTAAATTTCATTGTAACTACTTATAAAGGCTTGGTGAGTACCGCGTGGATTTTTCTGGCAAAGCTTTTTTTCTTGGGCGGGGTTGTGATGCGTTTAATTAAAGATTTTTGCAGAGAAAACACACTTTGCGGCCTCTCCAAATAATCTAAGCTTAAGCAGCCATCAATAATAGAAAGCAGTTCTTTGCTATAAATACCTTTTCCTACTTTGGCGGCTGGGGATAGAAAATCTTTTTTTATCCGTTGGTTAGCTGCAATTGGTGCAGACCTTGCTAAGCATGAATACATGCTGGCGCCCACACTATAGATATCGCTCCAGGGACCAAGTTTTTGTCGGTCAAAGTATTGTTCTGGTGGCGCGAACCCTGGGGTGTAGCTTGGGGATAGCTTAGGCTGCGCTAAGGTGAGCGTTTGTCTAGCTGAACCAAAATCCAGCAATACGGGTGAACCATCTAGGCGAATATAAATATTGGCAGGTTTAATATCGAGATGTAGTAATTTTTGTAAATGCACTTCACGCAGGCCGTTAAGCAGTTCGCCAAATACACGTCTGACAAATTTTTCAGTGACAGGCTCTGTTTGYGAMARAATGTATTCTTGYAGTGATTTGCCACGYTCATATTGCATGACCATRTAAACGGTATWGTTTTCTCTAAAGAAATTTGTCACGCGGACAATATTTTTATGGTCGATTTTTGCAAGAGAGAGCCCCTCTTCAAAAAAGCATTTTAGACCATGTTTAAAAGTGGCSGCATCGTCTTCTGARTCCAGCATGACAGTTGCACCGTCCTCRCGCAAAGCAAGGCCGGTTGGCATATACTCTTTAATCGCTACGGTATGTTTGTTGGCGTCTTGTGCAAGGTAAACAAAACTAAAGCCACCCGTACTTAAGACTTGAGTAATAATATAGTCTTGAAGCATGTAGCCTACGGGCAAGGTTTGATTTTTAGCGTTTGCCATGTGAAAAARTTATCTTATATATATACGCARTAGAGMCAAGGATAAGATATTCTGGCATAAAATCATATAGATTTGATACAATTATCAGCATTTACTTTAAGCCTTTTCTCAATTTTTGTGAATAAAGAGACATGATACTGAGCATGACAGGGTATGCGTCCCATGAACGCAGTACGAATAATGGTGTATTACAAATTGAGTTGCGCTCAGTTAATCAACGTTATCTTGAATTGCAACTCAAGTTGGAAGATGTTTTTCGCGCAACAGAACCTCATGTCCGTGAGATGCTGAAAGCTAAGTTAGGGCGTGGAAAAGTAGAGTGCCGTATTCATTTGGCTAAAGTCACAACGCAAGAAGCGAAGATGCAGCTTAACCATCTGGCTTTACAGCAAATTGCCGTCTCAGTGAAAGCCGCCGCCGAATATTTTCCAGAAACACAAGCCGTGAACATGTTAGATGTTTTGCGAATGCCAGGTGTATTAGTGAGCGAAGTTTGTGATGCTGAAGCGTTGGCGCAAGATGCCATCTCTCTTCTTAAACTAGCAGTAGACGACCTAATTGCAGCTAGAGCACGCGAGGGCGAAAAATTAAAAGCCATGATTTTAGAGCGGCTAACGGAAATTGAGGCTTTAGTGGCCACTGTTAAGCCAATGTTGCCGACAATGGTTAAGGCCTATCAGGCGAAGTTATTAGCGAAATTACAAGAAGCACAGAAAAGCAATGATGATGAGCGCATTCGTCAAGAAATCATATTGTATACGCAACGTATCGATGTGGATGAAGAGTTGTCGCGGTTAGATTCGCACGTTGAAGAAGTAAAACGGATTCTATCAGCGGGCGGCATCGTCGGGAAAAAGTTAGACTTCTTGATGCAGGAAATGAACCGAGAAGCCAATACCTTGGGTGCTAAATCAGTTGCCATAGATACAACCAAAATTTCTATGCAGCTCAAAGTGCTGATAGAACAAATGCGCGAACAAATTCAGAATATTGAATAATTATTTAACTGCTTTCTAATAGCCGGCTAATGGGCTGGTTTAAAGTTTTAACGTAAAAACTCCGTATTTTCATCTTATTGCCAACACAAAACCGCATTATTTAACACATAACTATATGTTCTTATTGACACTACAAATGGCAATCATTATCATTCACGTTATTGTTTTTCTTGTGAATTAGATGTCTTTTAAAAAGTTATTTCGGCAAATCCATTACTGGGGCGCCTTGCTATGCGCAATCCCGCTAATTATTGTCATTGTGACCGGTGGTCTCTTGCTGTTAAAAAAAGACATTGCATGGATACAACCCCCAACGGTAAAAGCCGAGGTGGGTAAACCGCATATCAGCTTTGACGAAATTTTAGAGGCAATACATACGGTGCCCGAAGCAGCGACTGCGCAATGGAATGATATAGATCGCTTAGATGTGCGACCTGGTAAAGGGGTCATTAAAGTGCGCTTAAAAAACAACTGGGAAGTGCAATTGAATCCCAAAGATGGCACGGTAATGAGTGTCGCTTTTCGTCGTTCGGATGTGATTGAGTCAATTCATGACGGTACATTTTTTCACAAAAAAGCGAAGTTAAGTGTGTTTTTACCAGCTGCAATTGTGTTGCTGGTGTTATGGATGACGGGTATGTACCTTTTCATCATTACTGAAATATCGAAATACAAGTCGCGAAAAAAACAACGAGAACGACAAAAAGCACTTACTTAAATTTTTAATAATTATTTTATAACTATCAACAATAGGGAGTATTAAATATGAACAACATGAGAAATCCCAGAAGTTATCTGCAGTCAGTTTTTCTGATTGCATTTAGTTTCTTTTTAACATTACAACATGCGCATGCCGAAGAGAACTTATGGATTTATACGACAGGAACAGATACGCGTCCTCAAGGCAGTACTGAGTTAAAAATCAGTAACGTAACGCGTATTGGTAAAAAGTCAGGTCACTATCGTTTTAATGATATCCGTCCTGAAATCGAATACGGCATTACTGACAGACTAACAGTTGGCGCATCAGTCTTGTTTTTTGACCATAATTACAAGGTAAATGCTGATAATGGCCCAGGCCCTATGGTGGATACACAGGCTGAACATGGTGGCAGCTTTAATGATACGCAGTATGGCGGTTATGAAGTAGAGATAAAATACAATGTATTAAGCCCTTATAAAGATCCATTCGGGCTGTCACTTGGCTTGGGTTATGAGAGAAGAAATAGATATCGTCTTGATGGTGCTCAAATCCACCAATATTCTATCGTGCCGAAAATTTACTTACAAAAGAACTTCTTGGATGACACGTTAGTATTTGCCTTTACCGGTAAGATGGAATTTGAAAAACGTTCATCACCAGGTGTTAAGGAAGACGAAATTGCTTTCGATCTTTCATTGGGTGGTTCTTATCGTGTTGCGCCAAAATGGTTTGTTGGTTTAGAGTATCGCTACCAAGCTGATTATTTATGCCCTGAAGTCGATGGTAAGTGTGATGACGAAGATAATGTTGGTTTAGAGCGTTCTAGATTGAGCTTGTCAGATTTGAAAATAGGATCAAGACACCAATATGGTAGTTACTTTGGCCCTACGGTACATTATGCTGAGAAACAATGGTGGGCAACGGCAGGTCTTTTAGTGCAAATAAAAGGTGGTGGTTCACCTTATGCGGATGTTCGTAGTGGCAGAAACTGGGATGAGCATGAGCGTTATCACCTTGGTTTAGCATTAGGTTACGAATTTTAAACCTTAGTTCTTTAATATACATTTCTGGAGTAGACAGTGAATAGACGTCAATTTTGTTTTGCGGCATCAGCAGCATTGACGACAACACTGTTTCCTGTAGGAACTGTATATGCACAAACTTATTTGAGTGCTGATCAAGCTCGGCAGCTGATTTGGGGTGATGTTGCAATGACACCCCAGCTAGTCAAGCTTGATAAAGCGCAAATGAAGGCGATTCAAAAATCTTCCGACACACGCGTGCGACACGATGAAATCAATGCGTGGAGAACGCCGGATGGCGGTTGGTTTATCTTAGACCAAGTCATTGGTAAGCACGAAAATATTGATATTGCGGTTGGCCTTGAACAAGATGGAACAGTAAGAGGCATAGAGATTTTAGTCTACCGTGAAACCTATGGAGATCAAGTTCGCAATCCGAAATGGAGAGCGCAATTTCATGGTAAAGACCACAGCGAAATATTAAGGTTAGACGAGCAAATTAGAAACATTTCTGGTGCGACATTATCATGTCGCCATATTACTGATGGCATTAATCGTTTGACCCATACGTGGGATCATGTGCTTCAGTATTTATAATTAGCCTTTTTCTCATGAGTGTTAACTAGCTATGAAGCAGATTCATCGCTGCCAACCTTTACTGGGCACCTTTGTTGAACTATTGCTTCAAGCTGATGAGGCAGAGGATTATTTACTTCAGCTCAGTCAAGTAGTCTTTGCTGAAATAAGACGTATCCACCATATGATGAGCTTTCATGATGTTGATAGTGCACTTACCTATATCAACACACATGCCTATCAGCAAGATTGCGTTATCTCCCCCGACCTACAAGCCGTACTCGGGTTAGCAATCAATTTAAGCGAACAAACAAATGGTGCTTTTGACATTAGCGTTGCGCCTAAACTGGTACAAAAAAACTTATTACCTAACCATCATCTTGATGTGGATCTAACGGCTAATTGGGAAAATATACAATTAGGTAAAGGAAGCGTTCGGTTTAGTAAAAAATTACAACTAGATTTAGGTGGGATAGCAAAAGGGTATGCAGTGGATAGGGGTTTGTCTCTGATTCCTGATCATGTTCGCGGCATCATCAATGCTGGAGGAGATGTGGGGATGACGCATTGGCAAGAGGAGACGATTGAAGTGCGTGACCCGCTCAATCATCATCAATCATTTCATGCCATCAAGATGCGCGCGCCTGCTGTTGCTACTTCTGCGGGATATTTTAATGAAGATGGTCAGGTGGCSATTATGCATCCAACCAAAACGGATAAAGTATTGCCCTTGAGCGCGACAGTGTTTGCAAACACTGTGATGCTAGCCGACGCATTAACGAAGGTGGTTTTTTTGCAGCAAGACTGCATTGCTTTGCTGCAAGACTGCTCTGCACAAGCATTTTATGTGGATGGTGACGGTAATCAACATTGGATATCCCAGTAATGAAGCCTATTACCAATAAAATCTCGCATTTATATCAAAATATATTTTATATCCTACTTGCTGCGTGTTGGGTAACAGGGGTAGGTTTTTTTATCTTAGATACTTGGTTGATTGTTGAAGGGGAATTTGGCCCAGAAAAGCACTTCTTACAGTTGCCTGGTTTGCAAGTGCATGCAGCCACTGCATTTTTTATTATGGTGTTTTTTGGCGGATTTTTTTTCGGGCATATGCCTCGCGCAAGGAAAGTTCCACACTCGCAAACTTCCGGTTGGCTATTGCTATCAGCCTTAGGCTATTTAATTTTTTCTGCTTATTTGTTGTATTACATTGGTAACGAAAATATACGTTTTTACATCATGTATTCGCATTTAATCATCGGCGTTTTATTACCTATTATGCTGGTCTGCCACTTGCGTAGTCACAAACAACACAAACGGAAATTGAAAAGGTAAATGCGTATGCAATGGTTAAGCTGCTTTAGTAGATTTGGTATCGCTGCCTTTACTATGCTATGGGCACCGATAGCCACTGCAGAGACGGATGCAGAACAAGTGCTTAATGCCAGAATACGCTTTATGCATTATGACCGAGATTTTGAAAATACAGATAAAGACCGTGTTCAAAATGGA
This sequence comes from Methylophilaceae bacterium, assembly GCA_002401735.1. Taxonomy (GTDB): domain Bacteria; phylum Pseudomonadota; class Gammaproteobacteria; order Burkholderiales; family Methylophilaceae. The sequence continues at coordinate 9,525 of NVTX01000040.1, forward strand.
TTTGGTTTTATGGTGAATTATATTTCACCACCATTTCTAGATTACTTTCGTCTTGGTTTGTCTGGTCAGTTATCGGTTAATACTGTGGCAGATGGCTTGCAACGTGAGGATGTTTTTTATGCAGATGATGGCCATATAAAAGGCCATCACTTATTAGGTGAAGGATATTTAGAGATTTTGCCAGCTCCAAATTTTTCGATAAAAATTGGTAGGCAACGACATAAGTCAATGTTCTTAGTTTCTAAAACACGTGTATTGCCTTCTACATTTCAAGGCGTTAATTTAAGTTGGAAGACATCTGGTAGCATGAAGCTATATGGGGCGATATACAATCAATGGTCYGCCCGTGCGAACCCTGATTTTGTGAGGTTTGGAACAGATATCACAAAAGAGGGTGCGATTGATTATGTAATGTTGTTTGGTGCGCAATATCGGTTTAAGAATTTACAGGTGGATGCAGAATATTTACGTTCAGATGACTATTTGAATAAGGTGGGTGTGAAAGCAAAATATAATCATACACTGTCAAAAAATAAAACCCTTGTATTGCGTGCTGGCTTATTCGGTATTAGCGATGCGGGTCGTTTATTTGCAGTGGGCGCAGACAGTGGGGTGCTTGATGCCGGTGCGACAGATCAGGAAGGTGCGTTGCTTAACTATCGTGGCTTAGCTGGCTATATCGGGACGGCATTTAAATACAAGCAGTCAGAAGTGGGCTTTTACTTCACAAAGATTGGCAACCCGTGGTTAGAGGACAATTTTTCAGGTGATCATGGCGCTAACCCATTCCCTGCCAATACAATCGGGCCAGACTTAACCAATAAGAATGAATCTATTTGGGTGTTTGAGTATAAGCAGAAGTGGCACGCTGTAGGCCTGCCAAATTTAAAAACACGGCTTGCCTATGCTTATGGGTATGGCGCAGAAAACTTTAAAAGCAAAACGCTAGGACATGGCAGCGAACGCTGGTTCGAAACAGWCGTGCGTTATCAATTCTCGGCAATCCCTTCACTGCAAACAAGATTAAGATATCGAATATATCGGTCTGAAGAGGTTGGCTCTGTTAAAGGGATTAAAGAAGATCAAAATGACTTGCGCCTCACATTTGATTATACGTATCATTTTTGAGAAAATTCGTTCAATGATTGTGCATTCGATGTGATATTAGGATGATACAATTATCCACCTTGGATAACGGAATCAGAAAACACGTGAATCAACCTGGCAACTTATTTATTATTACAGCAGCATCAGGTGCGGGTAAAACGAGCTTGGTCAAAGCGCTGTTGGATAAAGATACGCAGATTAAAACCTCTATTTCGCATACCACCAGAAAGCCTCGTCCCGGCGAAGAAGATGGTGTGCATTATCATTTTGTAGATGAAGACGCGTTTTTAAGCATATTGAAAAAGAGTGGTTTTTTAGAAAGTGCACAAGTCCATAGCGCTCGCTATGGCACCTCTGAAAAAGCAGTCAATGAGGCATTAAAAGCAGGCTATGATGTGATTTTGGAAATCGATTGGCAAGGTGCGGTACAGGTTAGAAAACTTTACCCAGATGCGGTGAGTGTTTTTATCGTGCCACCATCATTAGAAACCCTTGCAGAACGATTAAAAAATAGAGCGCAGGACAGCGAAGCCGTTATCGCGAAACGTTTGGCAGTCGCACGAGAAGAAATGCGTCACTTGGTGGAGTTTGACTATGTTACAATTAACGATAAATTTGATGATGCTTTGCAAGATTTGATTGCGATTATTCGAACGCAACGTCTTAAAACGAACATACAAGTAGAGCGCCATAGCACGCTCATTCAAACGCTAGTTTAATATTACAAGGATTACCACCATGGCACGTATAACTGTAGATGATTGTTTACAAAACATTCCTAATCGTTTTGAATTGACGCTGGTTGCCGCCTATCGCGCCCGTCAAATTGCAAACGGCTCAGATCCACTAGTCAGCATGCATGGTACGCGTGATAAGCCTACAGTAACGGCTTTGCGTGAAATCGCAGCTGGTAAAGTTGGTTTAGAGCTTTTGAATAAAAGATAGTCGTTATAGTTAAGTAGTATGTCTAAAACCGCTAAACATTCATCGGCGGAATCTTTTCAAGCAGCAGAACCGCCGTTGCTGCCTGCAGATAGTGAAAACTCACAGCTTACAATCTTATTAAAAGCATACTTGTCTCAAGAAGAAATTGAGCAAGTTTGGGATGCGTATCGCTATAGTGATCAAGCACATCGAGGGCAAACCCGTAAATCTGGTGAGCCCTATATTACACACCCTGTTGCAGTCGCATGCATTCTTGCGAATTTGCACTTAGATGTACCAACGCTGCTAGCTGCTTTATTGCACGACGTGGTGGAAGATACGGGTGTCGCCACTTCTGAACTAAGTGAACGTTTTGGCGCGCAAGTGGCTGAGTTGGTAGAAGGCTTAACCAAGCTGGMYWWMNTASMKYTWCAAACGGCAGTCGACGCACAAGCAGAAAATGTGCGAAAAATGCTGTTAGCCATGAGCCAAGACGTGCGTGTGATTTTGGTTAAGCTTGCAGATCGCCTGCATAATATGCAGACCTTAAGCGTTATGAAGCCAGCTAAGCAGAAGCGTATTTCACATGAAACGCTTGATATATATGCACCAATTGCCAATCGCTTAGGGCTTAATGTCATCTTTCAAGAGCTAGAAGATTTAAGCTTCAAGCATATCTACCCGAATCGATACAAAGTCATTGCTAAGGCGATTAAGACTGCGCGCGGCAATCGTAAAGAAGTTATTTCTAAAATTCTAGATTCGATTAAGAAGCAGTTGGCTGACGCGGAAATTGAAGCGGATGTGGAAGGTCGGGAGAAGCATCTTTACAGCATTTACAGGAAGATGACTGGAAAATCGATTAAATTGTCGCAAGTTAACGACATTTATGGGTTCAGGGTGTTAGTGAAAGATACACCCACTAGCTATTTGACATTGGGTAGCTTGCATAGTTTATATAAACCCATTCCAGGCAAATTTAAGGACTATATYGCCATCCCTAAGGTCAATGGTTATCAGTCGTTACATACCACTTTATTTGGTCCATTTGGCACGCCGATTGAAGTGCAAATTCGTAGTATTGCCATGCATAATATTGCACAGGCTGGTGTTGCCGCACATTGGTTATACAAAACCACGGATGCACATTTAACAAAACTACAACAGCAAACACATCAATGGTTGCAGCGTTTGGTTGAAATTCAAACGGAAAGCGATGATAGCCATGAGTTCCTCGAGCACTTTAAAATTGATTTATTTCCTGATGAAGTTTATGTGTTTACCCCAAAAGGCAATATTTTAGCGTTGCCGAAAGGTTCTACTGCTGTCGACTTTGCCTATGCTGTTCATACGGATGTGGGTAGCAGTTGCGTGGCAGTGAAAATCAATCATGAATTGGCGCCATTACGGACAGAGATGCGCAATGGCGATCATGTTGAGATTATTACGGCGACATTAGCGAAACCAAATCCTGCGTGGTTAAATTATGTGGTGACAGGTAAAGCAAGGTCACACTTACGACATTATTTGAAATCGATAAAAGTGACAGAGTCTACGCATTTAGGTGAGCGGATGCTTAATATTGCTTTAAAAGCACTACATATTGATGCATCCGACATTACAGAAAAACAATGGCATAAAGTCATGCGTGACTATGACGCAAAAGATAAATCTCAAATTTTGGCAGATATTGGTTTAGGTAAGSGTGTGAGTTTGATGGTTGCACATCAGCTATTAGCACGCGCGCATGAGGAAGTTGAAACTGAGACTAAAGTTCAAAAAAYATTCGATAAAATTACCATTCGCGGATCCGAAGGGATGGCAGTACAGTTCGCACCATGCTGCAGACCTATTCCAGGTGATCCGATTTTAGGTTTTATCAATAAAGATAAGGGCTTGGTCATTCATACGCATGATTGCACCGCTATCGGTAAATTTAAGTTGGATCCGGATAAATGGTTAGATGTCGAATGGGATGCTGATAATAAACGTTTCTTTGGCGTAAATTTACGCATTATTGTTGCAAATGAAAGAGGCATGTTGGCAAAAATAGCCGCAGGGATTTCTGAGGCGGGCGCAAACATTGATCATGTCAGTGCAGAAGAATCCGATGGCAGCCAATACACCATTATTAACTTCACTGTGCAAGTGCATAATCGCGTGCATTTAGCCGAACTCATCCGTAATTTACGTAAAATTCCTGAAGTTGTCCGTATTAATCGGATAAAGGGTGGACATCGAGAACAGAGAATTCAATAAGCTGAAGAGCTTAATTATCAATAAAGGACAATCATGGCAGTAAAAGAAATTATTCAAACACAACAAGCGCCAGCGGCCATAGGCACTTATTCACAAGCGGTAAAAGTGGGTAAAACGGTTTATTTATCCGGTCAAATAGGCTTAGATCCAGAACGGATGGAGTTGGTTGAAGGGGTGGAAGCGCAAGTGCGCCGTGTCTTTGAAAATTTGAAAGCAGTCACAGAAGCTGCTGGCGGCTCAATGGACAACATTGTTAAGTTGAATGTTTTTTTAATTGATCTGAGTAACTTTGCACTGGTTAGCCAGGTGATGGAAGAATATTTTACTGTGCCGTATCCCGCTCGCGCGGCCGTAGGGGTCCTTTCTTTACCGAAAGGCGCTTTGGTGGAAGCAGATGCTGTCATGGCGTTGGACTAACTGTTGCCACGCAAACGTTGAGGAGATTAGCGGAATAGATGCAACTGGGAGAAATCAAAGCTTTTTCTAAACCGCTGGTTACTAACCTCGCTAAGTTAGGTATTCACAATACGCAAGATTTGCTGTTGCACTTGCCGCTGCGGTATATCGATGAAACGCGCATTGTGCCAATACGGGATTTGCGCCTTGGTGATTCAGCACAAGTGCAAGGAGAAATTGTGCATGCTGAGGTTGCTTATAAACCACGCAAAGCGC
>NVTX01000041.1 GCA_002401735.1 Methylophilaceae bacterium
TATTGGCCTGCCTTTAATATACGCCATTTTATGGCTGATGAATGAGATGGGCGAGTTTTGGTGGGCTTATGTTTGGCTGGTATTAACGGGTTTTTCGCTGCTGATGTTTTGGCTTTATCCGAGCTATATTGCGCCGATTTTTAACAAATTTAAGCCGCTGGATAATCTTGATTTGAAAGTTAAGATTGACCAGCTGCTTAATCGCACCGGTTTTAAAAGTGACGGCGTGTTTGTGATGGACGGCTCAAAACGCTCATCCCACGGCAATGCGTATTTTACTGGGATTGGCAAAAACAAGCGCATAGTGTTTTTTGACACGCTACTTGAAGGCATGGAAGATCAAGAGGTGGAGGCAATTTTGGCGCATGAATTGGGGCATTTTCATCACAAGCACATTCGCAAGCATATGATCTCTTCGTTTACTATTTCGCTTTTGGGCTTGGCGCTTTTGGGTTATTTGATTAATCAGCCTTGGTTTTTTAATGGTCTTGGCGTGCAAACCATGAGCAACCACACCGCGCTGATTTTGTTTACCCTGACCCTGCCGGTCTTTAGCTTTTTTATCGCGCCGATTAACAATGCCTTATCGCGTAAACACGAATTTGAAGCAGATGCTTTTGCCGCCAAACATACCAATGCGGATGATTTGGTATCAAGCTTGGTGAAGCTTTACCGTGACAATGCATCAACATTAACACCGGATCCGCTACACTCAGCATTTTATGACTCACACCCTCCGGCCAGTATTCGTATTTCTAAATTAGCAGCGTATACTGAAAGTTAATGTCATTCAGGATAAGGGTCAATCATGAAAAAGCTTCTATTGTTGGCATGCAGCATTATTAGTGTTAATGCAGTTGCAAATGATTTCTTTGCAAAAGCTGATCTTGATGCTGGCAAAGCACTGATTGAGAAAAACTGCATTAGTTGCCATGCCTCCAGTTATGGCGGTGATGGCTCTGAGATTTACACCCGCCCCTTTCACAAAGTAGAGACATCTAAAGGCTTATTAGCGCAAGTGCGTACTTGTAATACTAATTTAGATTTAAAATGGTTTGAAGAGGAAGAATTCAATGCTGCTGCGTACTTAAACAAACACTATTATCAATTTGAACAATAACCAGAAAACATTACAAGGCTTGGTCGTGGCTGCTTACGGCAAACGTTACCAAGTAGAATTAGCTGATAGAAAGAAAATTAGTTGTGTCACGCGTGGCAAAAAAACTGATTTAGCCTGTGGCGATATTGTTAATATCAAGCTTACAGACCGAGCAGAGGGCGTTGTAGAATCTAGTGAACCGCGCGACACCCTTCTCTATCGCAGCAATGCCTACAAAAGCAAAATTCTTGCGTCTAATGTCACACAAATTATCATTGTGTTGGCTACGCAGCCAAGCTTTTATGAGGCGCTGCTCAACCGCTGCTTGGTGGCTGCAGAAGCAGCCAATATCAAGCCTCTTATCGTTTTAAATAAGTGTGATTTAGCAGAAACCAATGATGCCAAAAACAAACTCTCTTTATACGAAGGTTTAGGGTATGACGTTGTCTATCTCTCAGCCAAAGAAGACGTTAGCCCCCTGCTCCCATATCTAAAGCATCAACAGAGCGTATTGGTTGGGCAATCGGGCATGGGTAAGTCGACCATTATTAATAGTTTGCTCCCAGATGAAAATGTGCGCACCCGAGAAATTAGCAGCACATTAGATAGTGGAAAACATACAACCACAGCAACCCATTTATACCACTTAAATGATAACAGCACGCTTATTGATTCACCAGGTCTGCAAGAGTTTGGATTAAATCATTTATCTCAAGAAGCCTTAGAACTTGCATTTATAGAGTTTAAGCCTTTTTTAGGGCATTGTCGTTTTAACGACTGCAAACACCAACAGGAGCCAGACTGCACCATCATCAACGCAGTGAATGACGGAAAGGTCACCACGGTTAGACTTGCTTTCTACCAGCAGCTATCGCAAGAGCTTTCACCTAATTAGCATGTGCTAATATTGACGCCAACATGACTAAGACTGCTTTTATTTCCCATCCAGATACTTTGTTACACGTCATGGATGGTAATCACCCTGAGTCTCCTGCCCGTATTAGCACAATTAAAAATGCGGTGCTCAATTCTAGTTTAAAAGAAAAGTTGTTATTTCAAGAGGCACCAAGCGCATCTAAAGAAGCACTAATGCGTGTGCATAGCCGGTCTTATGTTGATTACATTTTCAACATTGCACCCAAAGCAGGCTTGGTGAGGCTAGATAGCGACACTGCCATGGGCCCAATGAGCTTACAAGCGACATTGCATGCTAGTGGTGCCGTTATCCATGCAACCGATTTAGTGATGCAAAATAAAGTGGATAATGCCTTTTGCTGCATTCGACCACCGGGGCATCATGCAGGACGATCGAACAGCGCTGGGTTTTGTATTTTTAATCATATCGCTGTTGGTGTTGCCTATGCATTAGACAAATACAATCTTAAACGTGCAGCCATTATTGACTTTGATGTCCACCATGGTGATGGCACTGAGGATATTTTTAAAAACAATCCTAATGTGATGTTGTGTTCCACTTTTCAACACCCCTACTATCCGTATCGAGGCGCAGAGTCGGCAAGTGATCGCATGTTGAATACCCCACTTCCAGCAAAAAGCAACGGTGAAATAATTAGGCAGGTATTCGAGCAAAAATTCAAACCAGCATTAGAAGCTTTTAAACCAGATATTATTTTTGTATCGGCTGGGTTCGACGCGCATATTAATGACCCTCTGGCAGACTTAGCACTGACAAAAGAAGATTATGTCTGGATTACAACATTCATCAAGCAGATTGTAAAAAACTGTTATCATCACCGCATCGTATCTTCACTAGAAGGCGGCTATCACTTACCCTCATTGGCTGAAAGCGCATTAGCGCATATTGAGGCATTAAACAGCAATTATGATTGATATTAAAAAAGAAGAAATATCCGCAAGTCAATTAGCACTTGGTATGTTTGTTGTTGAGCTAGATAAGCCGTGGATAGAATCTGAATTTTTGCTACAAGGATTTGTGCTAGAAGAYCAAGCGGACCTTGATAAAATGCAATCAACATGTGCRCATGTGTATATTGACAGAACCAAATCGATTGGGCAGCAATTCGYTTCAAGCAAGAAGCATGATATTGCGGTTAAACGTCTTTCAATAACCAGAATCCATGTGCCAGAAAATAAAAACACCCCAACCCTTAACAGGGCAAGGCGTGGCGAGAAAGTCTCTTTCATCGACATTCTGCGAGAAGTGAAAGATTACCAGAAACCTGAAAATGCAAAGCCCAGCAACAGTGAAGGCGCAATATTTAATATGCGCAATGGAACAGATGCCGCACTGCAAACAACCCTACCTTATGAACATAATGCAACAGCAACCAAAACAACTGCTAATGGCAGTATTATTAATAGCATAAGCAACTTTGTAGGCAGCTTATTCAATCGCGAAAAACTAAAATCATCCGTTACTAATAATAACGAGAAACCCGACTTAAGCCACTTGAGTGATCATGAAAGAATCATTTACRAACAAGAAGCCCCGGTAGAGGAAGAAATAGCCGCCATCTATCCTGTATTCGAACAGTCAGAAATTGTGACACGCGATATATTTAATGCAATTGCGAATGAGCAACAAGTTGATATTAGCAGTGTAAGCGATGTACTGGACAGTATGGTTGAAAGTATTGGACGAACGCCGGATGCATTACTCTGGTTAGCCAAGCTTAAAAAAGCAGATGGGCTATCGTACAACTTAGCATTAAACGTGTCTGTWACCTTAATGGCCTTTAATAGCTTTTTAGCCTTGCCAAAAGATAAAATCAAAACAGCTGGTTTAGCAGGACTATTGCAGGATATTGGTAAAGTTAAATTATCTTCAGATGTATTATTAAAAAAAGGCAAACTCACACGCGAAGAATACGACTATGCAAARAAGCATGTCGATGAGAGCTTAATTATTTTAAGAGAAACCGCTGACATTCCACCGGAAGTGATTCGTTTGGTTGCGGAACATCATGAGCGTGTTGATGGAAGCGGCTATCCATTTCAATTAAAAGGCGAAAAATTGAGTCTATTGTCGCAAGCCGCAGGACTCATTGATACTTACTGCGCAATGACTAACCGAAGAAGCTATGCCGATGGCGCATATCACCAACAAGCACTAGATGAAATTCATGCTCTCGGTGGAAAACAATTCTCTACTGAGATTATTGATCAACTGATACAGTTTATGGGGATATACCCAGTTAGCTCACTCGTAGAGCTCAATACTGGAGAAGTTGGTGTTGTCATTCAACAGAACCAAGTACGGCGCTTAATGCCGCGCGTCATGCTGTTGCTTGACCCCGATAAAAAGCGTTACCGTGCGCCTGTTGTGTTAGATCTTATTCACAAACCCCAAACACCGAGTGGTGATTTGTATACAATTATTAAAGGCATCCCCGCTGATAGCTATGGACTTGACCCAAGTGAGTTTTATGTTTAATTTGAATATGCATAATGTCTGAATCGCGACCGTCTAATACGCATGAAAATGAAGTGGAATTAGCATTCTCTACCAAAGAAATCATAGAGAAACTTCACCTTTATCAAATTAATCCAAAGCGTGTTTTCTCAACACTTAGCGTGGACACAGAAAGACTCTCGGCACTACAATCAAATTTTGACGGCGACACTTTTCTTTACAATCTATGTGAAGCGATAAAGTATTGGCCGACACAAAACGATGCAGAAACATTCACTAACGGCATAAACGATCTCGCCTATTTATGGTTGAATGCCTTTGATAACGATGCGCGTACAGACACCATTCTGAATATATTGAGCTGCTTTAAACTCAATAAGCTTTTTGGTTTTAGACAGTCGCCTAAATTCCATCTATTTATACACAATTTAGTACTTGAAACATTAGGTAAATACCACCAGATTACTTTGGACTACGCGCTAAACTTTGAAAAAAATGTACAGCTCCCAAACACGAATCAACTCATTCCTAATTTAGAAGCCGCATTAAATCAAACAAAAGACGGCCAAATCACGGCACTATTTCTACTAGATTTCCAAACAGAAAATAATAATTTCTTATTGCCTCATTCAGTCTCACAAATATTAAATAAGCAACTAGCCGAGATACTTAAGAATAATATCAATGACAATGCGCAGTTATATTTTGGTGGTGATTCTCAATTTGAGATTTTAATGTCACAAGTTAAAAACACRACACAACTAGACTTATTTGCTGCCAAGCTCTCGCGCGCATTTGAAGACATGATCTTTATTAATAAGCAATCCATACTAGTAAAACCATTGATTGGTTGTGCTCACACAAAAAATTATGCGTTAAATGCTGAAGACCTCTACCAAAATGCCAATTTAGCCTTAGAACATGCCATTACTAAGCAACAATTACACGTTACTTATAATAGAGAATTAGAGCAAGCCATYGACGATAGAATCATYTTAGAGTCTAAAGTGCTAGATGCTTTTGATAGCAACAACATGACTTTAAATTTCCAACCGATTGTCGATCTAAAAACGTCAAAATGTGTTGGTGCTGAGCTGCTTTTACGCTGGTCAGATAAGTTTGGCCATCACATTGCACCTAATATTGCGATTGAAGTGCTAAATAATGTTGGTAAAGGCAAGTTATTCACACGCTGGCTCATCAATTCCGCCTGTCGCTATGCCTATGAGTTAACAGAGGAACATCAATTAGATGTGTATTTAACCCTTAACTTACGCGCTGAAGACCTGTACGACACGGAACTKCCGTCTTTATTCTCCAATGCCCTTTCGTTATGGAAGCTGGATCCTAAAAAGATTATCTTAGAGATTACAGAAGATGGAATTCTTGAAGATAATGATCATACTAATTCAGTGATTAATGCACTATCCAGCTTGGGYTTTAAGTTCGCTTTGGATGATTTTGGGACTGGCTTTTCATCGTTAACCCGCCTAAAAACCTTACCGATTGATTTAATTAAAATTGATCAAACATTTGTAAAAAATATTAGCCATTCAAAAGATGATTATGAAATTGTGCAGTCAATTGCCTTGTTAGCAAAAGGCCTGGGTAAGCAAGTGCTAGCCGAAGGGGTGGAAGATAAAGAGTGTTTAGCATTGATTAAAAAGCTACAAGTAGATAAATGCCAAGGTTATTACTTCGCAAAAGCCTTACCATATGAATCATTTATAGAATGGGTACGAGCGCATTAATTGTCTGCCTGATATAATTCAMTTTTGAATGACTGTCGTTAGTTTGTAACGCTAAACTGAATAAACCATGGAAATTACCACTCGCCTAGAATTTGATGCTGGTCATCGCATTCCTCACCATAATAGCCAATGTAGAAATTTACATGGTCATCGCTATGTCATTGAAATCACGTTAGGTGGAGACATTATTAAAAAAGACCAAACGTCAGAAAATGGCATGGTCATGGATTTCTCAGATGTTAAACGTATTGCACGTGAAAGCGTCGTCGRTGTTTGGGACCACGCATTTTTGGTTTATAAAAATGATCGATCCGTATTAGACTTTTTAAACTCACTTCCTGACCATAAAACGGTCGTTTTTGAGGAAGTGCCGACAGCAGAGAACATGGCAGCTGAAGCTTTTAGAATCCTACAAAATCAATATCAAGATACTTTTGGCAACCATTTAAAACTAACACGCGTTAGATTGTATGAAACACCCAACAGCTGGGCAGACGCGGTAGCCTAACTATAAAGATTGTATCACTGCTTGCAATCCACTTTGCCAGTCTGGCAGTGCAACGCCAAAATGCATTTTTAATTTATGGTTATCTAAACAAGAATTTTCTGGCCTTGTCGCAGGGGTGGGGTAATCTGCAGTGGTTAAGGCTTTAATCGCACCCGTATTCACTTTAAGCGTGGCTTGTTTATGAATTTCCGCATACTGCTTAACTATCTCACAGGCAAAACCATGCCACGATGTACTGCCTGTATTCGTAAAGTGATAGACACCCGTATCTGATGTTTTTTCTGGATCCCACTGCGTAAGCAACTGTTTCAAAGCGAATGCAATACTCATGCTAGCTGTCGGCGCACCAATTTGGTCTGCGACGATACCTAAGTTGTCACGTTCACTAGCTAAGCGAAGAATTGTTTTCAAGAAATTTTTACCGTATGCACCATATATCCAGCTTGTGCGCAATATCAAATGCGGTATACCGACATTTCGTATTGCATCTTCCCCTACAAGCTTGCTTTCCCCATAAACACTCGTTGGATTCACCCTATCACTCTCAATATAAGGTGTTTCTTTCTTTCCATCATAGACATAGTCTGTAGAAAAATGGATAAGCGCACTATTAATTTTTGCCGCTTCTTCGGCAAGTATTTGTGGCGCAATTGCATTAATTGCATGGGCTAAATCCGGCTCTGATTCTGCTTTATCAACAGCGGTGTAAGCGGCAGGATTAATGATGACATCAGGTTTAATTTCACGCACGACGCGTCTGATTGCATCAACATCAGAAAGGTCAAGATCATTGCGTGACAGCCCAATAAGGTTGCAACCTGACAGCTGAGAAAKTAGTGCATGTCCAACCTGACCATTAATGCCAGTAAGGAGAATTTTTTTATTCTTCATTRCTATGCAAATGTTTTAACTTCAGACAATGATTTCCCCGCACTATCTTTTGCAGAAAGTTCTGGCTGCCCAGAAATTGGCCATTTCACCCCAATAGTAGGGTCATCCCATTTAATAATCCACTCATGGTCTGGTGCGTAAAAATCTGTTGTTTTGTATAAGAATTCTGCTGTCTCTGACAGTACKAAAAACCCATGCGCAAAACCAGCAGGCACCCACATGGAACGCCTATTTTCTGAGGAGATAACCTCCCCCACCCACTGACCATAAGTTTTTGATGAACGCCTTAAATCCACAGCCACATCAAACACTTCACCGTCGGTCACTCGCACTAACTTACCTTGTGTTTGCTCTGTTTGATAGTGCAAACCCCGTAATACGTTTTTTACCGACTTCGAATGATTATCTTGAACAAAATTAGCCACAAGCCCCGTTGCTTTTTCAAACGAGCTTGCATTAAAGCTTTCGTAGAAGAAACCACGCTCGTCACCAAAGACTTTAGGTTCAAACAGCAAAACATCAGGGATATTAGTCTCAATGACTTTCATTAAAATACCTGTTCATTCAAAATCTGAGTCAAGTACTGCCCATAGCCATTTTTAGCATATTTTTTCGCCATCACTTCAACTTGTGCCGCATCAATAAACCCCATGYGATACGCAATCTCTTCAGGACACGCCACTTTTAAGCCTTGTCGTTTTTCAATGGTTTGGATAAAAGAGCCCGCTTCAATCAGTGAGTCATGTGTCCCTGTATCCAACCAAGCCATCCCTCGGCCCATCACTTCAACATGCAAATTACCTGCTTCGAGATACAAGCGATTCAAATCGGTAATCTCTAACTCGCCGCGTGCTGAAGGTTTAAGGTTTTTAGCCATTTCCACAACATCATTATCGTAAAAATATAAGCCTGTCACGGCGTAACGCGATTTTGGTTTCTCCGGCTTTTCTTCCAAGCTAACTGCCGTACCGTTGGCATCAAACTCCACRACGCCATAACGCTCAGGATCATGTACAGGATAWGCAAAAACAGAGGCGCCACTTGTCCTTTTCGCCGCATTTTGCGTCATTTTCGCTAATTCATGTCCATAAAAAATATTGTCGCCTAACACTAAAGCACAAGGGTCACTTCCAATAAATTCCTCACCTAAAATGAACGCCTGAGCCAAGCCATCAGGTGACGGCTGTACGGTATAACTAATGTCCATTCCCCACTGGCTGCCATCGCCTAGTAAGCTTTTAAATCTAGGTGTGTCCTGTGGCGTAGAAATAACAAGCACCTCACGAATACCCGCCAACATCAGTGCGGATAACGGATAATAAATCATTGGTTTATCATAAACTGGCAACAGTTGCTTCGACACAACTTCTGTTACTGGATACAARCGCGTACCAGAGCCCCCKGCTAAAACAATTCCCTTCATCGCCATTATGCATCCTCCCTAGCTTGATAATTCTTACCGATCCARTTTTTATATTCACCACTCGTGATATTTTCAACCCAACTTTGATGTCCCAAGTACCATTCAACAGTTTTCTGTATACCTGTTTCAAACGTTTCTGTTGGTTTCCAACCCATTTCGCGCTCAATCTTAGTCGCATCAATCGCATAACGCTGATCGTGCCCKGGTCTATCTTGCACATAGGTGATTTGATCRCGRTAGCTACCAGATGCTTTAGGCTTTTCTTTATCCAAAATATCACACAGGGTATGCACAACTTCTAAATTGGTTTTTTCGTTCCAACCACCAATATTATAWGTTTCGCCAATGCGTCCAGCGCCCAGCACTTCGCGAATCGCACTACAGTGATCCTCAACATAAAGCCAGTCACGCACATTGCTTCCATCACCATAAATCGGTAAGTCCTTACCATTTAATGCATTATGAATAACCAATGGAATAAGCTTTTCTGGAAAGTGATACGGTCCATAATTATTTGAACAATTGGTTGTTAACATCGGCATGCCATAAGTATGATGGTAAGCGCGCACGAGGTGATCCGACGCCGCCTTTGAAGCCGAGTATGGGCTATTAGGCTCATAAGCATTGGTTTCTTTAAAAGCAGGGTCACTAGCGGTTAGCGAACCATAAACCTCATCTGTTGATACATGCAAGAACCTAAAGTCAGCTTGATCACCCTCGCTCAACGTTCCCCAGTATGCCCGTACCGCTTCTAATAGGTTGAATGTGCCGACGATATTGGTTTGAATAAACTCTCCAGGCGCATGAATTGAACGGTCAACATGACTTTCGGCTGCAAAATTGACGATGGCCTTAGGTTGGTACTGCTTTAGCAAACCTGAAATTACTTCACTATCGCCAATATCGGCTTGTACGAAAACATGATTTCCATCATCTTGAATTTCTGACAAATTTTCTAAATTACCAGCGTAAGTTAATTTGTCTAGGTTAATCACTTTTCCCAGCCCTTGTTTTACCCAAGCGTTAACAAAGTTACTACCAATAAAACCAGCACCGCCTGTCACTAAAATCGTATTGTTCATGTTTTACCTAATTATTATTTACAAAATTAACATTGCTCTACCACTTATCAACGCCATCTAGCCCCTCTAGGTAGCTATCATGCGTAGCACACTCATCCTTATCTGCCATTAACACTCTTGGTTTGGCACAATTCTTATCGGTCATAACAGATTGATGAATCATCTCGTCATGTTCCAAATCAATCATCAAACTATCTTGGCCACGCGTAAGGGCCATATACACTTCTGCAAGCAGCTCAGCATCAAGCAACGCGCCATGTAATGTACGTCTTGAGTTATCAATCTCAAAATGACGACATAAAGCATCTAAATTATTGCGCTGACCTGGTCGCGCATCTTTTGCCATTTTAAGCGTGTCCGTGATTTTACCGCAAACATCCTGCACTGGCTGTAGCCCAATACGACCAAGCTCACTATTTAGAAAGCCTACATCGAAAGGCGCATTATGAATGATGAGTTCACAATCTTTTACAAAGTGGATAAAATCATCGGCAACAGCTTCAAAAAGTGGTTTGTCTTGCAAAAACTCAAGTGTAATACCATGTACTTCTTGCGCTGCCAGGTCTATTTCGCGTTCAGGATTGAGGTATTGATGAAAGTGATTGCCCGTAGGTCTGCGATTAATCGTTTCAATTGCCGCTATTTCAATGATTCGATGCCCTTGATCTGGGTAGAGTCCCGTTGTTTCCGTATCTAAAAATATCTGTCTCATATTATATTTTTATATCACTTGGTCATCTAATACTTGCGCAACACCAGCGTTGGCAAGTTGGTCGGCAAGTTCATTTCCCACATTGCCGGCATGCCCTTTCACCCAAATCCACTCGACTTGGTGAAGCTTAGCCAGCGCATCTAACTGTTTCCATAAATCACTATTCTTAACAGGCTTTTTACTAGCTGTCCGCCAACCTTTCGCTTTCCACCCCTCCATCCATTCCATCATCCCTTTTTGGACATATGAAGAGTCAGTATATAACTTAATTTCGCTCGGTCGTTTTAAGGCTTCTAGTGCACGAATGACTGCCATCATCTCCATGCGATTATTGGTTGTGTTTTCCTCACCACCAAAAATAGATTTTTCATTCCCGTTATACTTCAACCAAGCGCCCCAGCCACCAACGCCTGGGTTACCTTTGCAAGCACCATCTGTATATATTTCCACGTGCTCACTCATACTGCAGTCACTCTTAACATTTATTTTTTCTCGTCTTTTGCGTTTCGTGTTTTTTATGGCCGCCAGCAACGATGCCTGGACGTAATAAACTGCGTTTCCACTTRGGTTTCAGTAGGGTAATATTGACCACCCGTTTTTTTGCCACAATAATATACTGCCCGCCCATCATTGGCCACCATCTAGCACCCATTTTACCCATAAATGAGAAACGTTTAAGCCATTTTTCATTATTAACTGGTAGCTCATACCCAAAAAACTGCGCCTCCACAAATTCCAAGCCTAATAAAGCTAACCAGTCTTTAATACGAGATAAAGAAAAAAATTGTCCATGCCAAGGGTACGCCGATTTTTTCGTGAATAGCCTTCTGATGCCCCAAGCACTAAAAGGGTTGAARCCTGTCAGTATCAAATACCCTTCTGGCATTAACACTCTAGAGGCTTCTCTTAATGTTTGGTGCGGATCCTCGCTAAARCCCAATGCATGTGGTAAACACAGCAGGTCAATGCTATTTTCAGCGAAAGGCAGATAACTACTTTCGCAGAGCAAATGGCCTGTATCATTTCCCGCAAAAACAATATTGGGAATACGTGAGTTTTTCAAGCAATTCAATTGCGGCAAACCGACTTGCACCGCATAAAAACCAAAAACATCTCCAACAACAATGTCATAGATTGCTTGTTCACGGTTCAACAAATGTTGACCAAGTGTCGATGCTAACCAAATGTCTTGTRTATGTGTTTCCATTTAATGATTGACAAAAATCCTAATAGTCCCAATATTTAACMGTTAAAAYAACGGTTAACACTCTCATGCGCGCTAAAAATTTGCACATCATCCCCATCCCTGCTTTTGAGGATAATTATATATGGCTTTTACATAATAAGTGCGATGCTGTTGTGGTTGATCCTGGCGATGCCACCCCTGTGCTAGCCGCGCTAAAAAAACATGCCTTAAATTTAACGGCTATTTTAATCACGCACCATCATTCAGAYCATATTGATGGTGTTGAAGAAATTCTAAAACAATACRYTGTGCCCGTTTATGCACCTACTTACGAGCGATATCCRTTTGARCATAYYGCCTTATCTGACGGCGACCAGTTTCATTTAAGTGAAATTGACTTAAGTTTTGATGTTTTATGGTTACCTGGCCACACATTAGGTCACATTGCCTACGTAAACGAWCTTAATTTATTCTGTGGCGACGTGTTGTTTGGCGCGGGCTGTGGCCGCCTATTTGAAGGAACCCCWGAGCAAATGCTAGCCTCGTTAAATCGATTGAAAAAACTCAGCCCAGATACAAACGTTTTTTGTACGCATGAATATACGACTAAAAACATTAACTTCGCACTCACCTTAGAACCAGACAATCAGGCCTTACGTGACAGAAAACATGTTGTAGCCCAATTGCGTAAAAACAATGAAGCGAGCTTACCGACCACGATTGCATTAGAACTTAAAACAAACCCATTCTTAAGGTGCAACCAAAAAACCATTATTGAAAATTCGCAAGCAGATCGTCATGATGAACTATCCGTTTTTAGCCGAATAAGAACAAAAAGAAATCATTATTAATCAAAACGATAACTTATAAACATAAAGTATAACTTTTACTTGACTAGCTTMCATCGCACCGATAGTATTTGGTTTGGTTTTTATTAGATTCCTAATTCATGCGTAGAGAAAACAAGCTTTCAATTGCGGCCACAGAYTGGCGTCAAYATTCAGTCATTCTTTTTAGCTCCCTATTTTTTCTTACCTGCGTTCTTTTTGCAACGCAATCYATTGCTAATACAAATGCWAAAGGGATCGAAATTGAATTTATTAGTGAAGARTTGGCGAATACGGTACAAGCAATCAATGAAGAGAACATTCTTGCACTAACACCTCCACCCGAAATAGTCCCATTTGAAAATAACTTATGGCTTCGCATCCAAGATGGTTACGCGATGCCAAACATCATATCGCCCCATACAAGCAAATACGAAAAGCGATATGCATCCAAACCTGACTATGTAAAAAAAATGATGGTAAGAAGTCAGAAATACTTATTTTATGTTTTAGAAGAAGTTGAAAAGCGTAACATGCCTACCGAAATTGCTTTGTTACCTATGATTGAAAGTGCGTACAACCCCAAAGCATATTCTCGCAGTAGAGCCCTTGGTATCTGGCAGTTTATGCCGGCAACAGGCAAACACTTTGGCCTGCAACAAAACTGGTGGATAGACAATCGTCGAGACGTAAAAGCCGCGACACAAGCAGCACTCGATTATTTAGAAAAGCTGCACGGCATGTTTGATAGCTGGGACCTTGCTCTGGCTGCTTACAACGCAGGAGAAGGCACAGTCGGCCGTGCCATTATTAAAAATAGAAAGTTAGGCTTACCAACAAATTATCAAAGCCTTCGCCTCCCACTAGAAACAAAACACTATGTTCCTAAGCTGCAAGCTATTAAAAACATTGTTAACAACCCTGAACACTATGGCCTAACGATAGCACCTATTCCTAATCAAGCTTATTTTGATGAAATAGATGCCCCTTATCAAATTGATGCAAAATTGGCAGCAAAGTTTGCAGAAATCTCGCAGGAGGAGTTTGTAGCATTAAACCCAAGTTACAATCGTCCAGTTGTTGCCTCTAAAAACAATTCACATACCCTACTACTACCAATTGCTTCTATCGAAACCTTTCAGAACAATCTAAACAATTACGACAAGCCGTTAATTAGCTGGAAAGTTTACAAAGCCAAATCGGGTGAGCGCACGACTAGTATTGCTAAGAAATTC
>NVTX01000042.1 GCA_002401735.1 Methylophilaceae bacterium
TGAGCCAAGTGAGACAATCTTCCTCGATGCGGCTACTGCCCAGAATATTGGATCAGTACAAGGGACCGGTACGATTACGGATAACGACGGCGTACCAACTGTTTCAAACGTGACAAGTGAAACCGAAGTAGAGGGCACAAGTCTAGTACACACCGTGACATTGAGTAACCCGTCGGTGACAGTAACGACGCATGCCTTTACGCTAACAGACAACACAGCAACAGGTGGTGGTACTGATTACACGACACCACCAACGTTTAGTAATGGCGTAACGTTAGCAGCAGGTGTGCTAACCGTACCAGCTGGCGTGACTGGCTTCACGGTGACAGTGCCAACGACGTTAGATACGATTGACGAAGGCGCATCAGAAGCTTACGATATAAGCGTTGGTGGTGTAGTCGCGATTGGTACGATTACGGATGATGATTCTACACCTGTCGATGGTAACGAAACTAACACGGTAACAGAGGACACAACACTAACGGTTGCACTTGGCAGTGGAGATGATTTACTTGATAACGCATCTGATGCTGACGGAGACCCATTAACAATTACTGGTTACACGATTGCTGGGATTGGTGGTACACAAGCAGTCGGTGGCCCTGTAGTCATTGCAGGTGTGGGAAGCGTAACTATTAATGCTGATGGTAGTTATAGCTTTACGCCTACCGCTAACTATGACGGCGCTATTCCAGTGATTACTTATACGGTTAGTGATGGTACTAATATTGACACCTCAACACTGTCATTATCAATGACGCCAGTGAATGATGCCCCGGTTGATGGTAATGAAGTTAATTCACTACTTGAGGATACAACACTGACCGTGGTAAACGGCTCAGCAGATGACTTGCTTAATAATGCAACTGATATTGATGGCGGTGTCCTAACGATTGCGGATTACACTATCGCTGGTATTGGTGCTACACAGGTTGTGGGCGCTCCAGTGGCTATTGCAGGTGTGGGAAGCATCACGATTAATGCTGATGGTAGTTATAGCTTTGCGCCAGAAGCGAATTACAATGGTGCTGTTCCAGTAATTACTTATACGGTAGCTGATGGTAATGGTGGAACAGACACGTCAACATTAACGTTATCTGTTACACCAGTTAACGATGGCCCTATCGCCGTTACTGATACTTACAATATGAATGAAGATGGCGCGCCAATCACGCTCACACCATTAACAGGTGATAGTGACCCAGACGGCACAACGCCAACGATTGAAAGTATTAACGGTACGGCTTTAACACCTGGTGTGGCACAAGCCATTACTGTAACAGGTGGTACAGTCAACATTAGTACAGGTGGTGCAATTACATTTACACCGACGCCTGACTTCAATGGCACGGTTAACTTCCCTTATGTGATTACGGATGGCGCATTAACGTCAACGGCAAATCAAGTGATTAATGTGGCRCCARTCAACGATGCGCCAGTAGATGGTAATGAAACCAATACGTTGCTTGAGGACGCAACATTGACTGTGGCAAATGGTTCAGCAGATGATTTGTTGAATAATGCCACGGATGTTGATGGAGATACGCTAACGATTGCTGGTTATACGATTGCCGGTATTGGCGGAACGCAACTAGTAGGCACACCAGTAGCCATTGGCGGTGTTGGTACTATCCAAATTAATGCTGACGGTAGCTATAGCTTTACGCCGGAAGCAAATTACAATGGCCCTGTTCCGGTCATGACTTATACGGTAACGGATGGTAATGGTGGCACTGATACGTCTACGCTAGCACTATCAATCACGCCAGTAGATGATGTGCCAGTTGCCGTGGATGACAATATTACGGTTACAGAAGATGTACCATTTAATGGAGATGTTAGTGGTAATGACACGCCTAGCGGTGATGGTGGTAACGTATTCTCTGTAACCACAGGTGCCACCAATGGCGCTGTGGTAATGAATCCAGATGGGACATTCACCTACACACCAAATGCAGACTACAATGGTCCCGATAGCTTTACCTATACCATTACAGATGCGGATGGTGATACGTCTACCGCGACGGTTACAGTCGGTGTTACACCAGTGGACGATAGCTACACTGATGCGAATGAATCAATTTCAGTCGCAGAAGATAGCGGTTTGACGACGGGAAGCATACTTACAGGCACAAGTAGTGTCGATGGCCCGGTCACCGTGACCACATTTATAGTTGCAGGTGATGGTGCGACTTATCAGGCGGATGGGTCAGGTACAGGATCTACAGCGACGATAGCCGGTGTTGGTACAATACAAATACTGACGGACGGTACATATAACTTTACACCTATTGCAAATTACAATGGTTCAGTGCCTGTTATTACCTACACAACGACAGATGGTAGTGGAACAGATGACGTATCAACTTTAACGATCAATGTAACGCCAGTGAATGATGCGCCAACTACTGTGGTAGATAGTGCGACTGTGGTGGAGGGAACAACGACTGCGCAAGCATCAGTTTTGGGTAATGATTCAGATCCTGATGGTGATACACTTACTGTCTCAATGTTTGCAACTAACACGAGTGGCTTAAATACATTAACAGCCAACGGTACCAACACGATTACGACTGCCTTAGGCGGTACGGTGGTGATGAATGCCGATGGTACTTACACTTATACAGCACCAGCACGAGATCATTCTGATGCAACTGCTGATGTTGATACGTTTGCGTATAGAGCTAGTGATGGCACAGCTGATTCAGCATGGACGACTGTAAGCATTAATATTACAGATACAGCACCCGTGGCGAATGATGATGTGGACAGTGTTGGCTTAGGCGTAGGGGTGTCAGGTAATGTGATAACAGGTGCAGGCGGCATTACAGCGGATACGCTAAATGTTGATGGCACTCACAGCTTGACGGGTGTAGTGCTTACAGCGGGTACACAAATTTCGAGCACAATCAATGGTGCAACTAACGTCCGTACTATCGTGACCACTAAAGGCACATTGGCTATTGATTTAGATGATGGTTCTTATACCTATTCGCTAGCAACGCCACCTAATGTGACGGTTGATGCGGCCACCTCTACAGGTGTTGGCTCATTTACATCTGAAGGTATTAGCTTGTATGGTTTTGATAACAATGATTTCCCTTATACAAGCGGCTCTAATAATTATTTATCAGATATTAATTTAGCCACGTTAAATGGCACATCTGCTAATAGAGTTACTTCAGACAATAATGGTGTTGGTGTTACTGCTAATAGTGGTGGAAACAGTCAAATACAGAGTACTGAAAAATTAGTTATTGATTTAGGTGTTGAGTCTCAATCAGTGACATTAACACTCAATAACTTTGGCACAAATGAAACGGCTTATTATGAGTTATACAGAGCTGATGGCACTTTGATTTCAGGTGGTTCACAGCAAGGGCCTAATAGTACTGCCAGTATTACACTTTCAGCAGGCGAACCATTTAGCTATGTTATTTTAAGGTCTCAAGGTAATAATTTCAGATTAGATGGTATTGATATTGTGCCTGAACCAACAGGGGGTGATGATGTATTTACTTACACCTTAACTGATAGTGATGGTAGTACTGATACTGCGACATTGACATTGAACTACGATAGTACTACCACAGCAAATGCTGATGTGGCGACTGTTTATGAAGCGGGTATTGATGAGAATGGTGCACAAAGTGGAGGTACTGCTGAAGCGACAACAACCAACATTGCCACTGGCAACTTGTTAGCAAATGATGACGGCGTTAATGCTATAACGACGATTAGTGTTGCAGGTGCTACRGGCCCAGATGGKAACGGTGTATTAACYRTTKCAGATGCAAGAGGAACCGTTTCTATCTATACACAAGATGTCACCATTGGTTCTGAGACCTTTAGTAAAGGTGATTATGTTGTTGAGATTACTGGCAGTACGACAGAAGGTGTAGATGATACGATTGTTATTAACTATACGCTTAATACCGCGGGGTCGACTTCAAGTGCCGACTTAACGATTAATATTGTTGATGATGCACCGATTGCCCAAGATGCAATTGTGCAGGTACAACAAGGCACTCTGCCAGATACAAATTTATACTTTGTGATTGATAGCTCTGGAAGTATGCTTGCAGAAGTTAAAACAACAGATGAAAATGGAAATGTTACGATTGTTAATCGACTACAAGCTACTCAGCAAGCGGTAGCAGCTGTTATTAATGAGTATTACAGCCAAGGTGGAAATGTCAGCGTTACCTTAATCGACTTTGATAATGGGGCTGTTGATAGAGGGACATACACTGATGCTGCTTCAGCAATCGCCGCATTGAATAATCCAGCTAACTTTACCGCTAGCGGCGGTACTAATTACCAAGCGGCACAAGATTTAACACGCACAACAATTGGGACGCCGGCAGTTGGTGAAGATTATAAGGTTTACTTTATCTCGGATGGTGAGCCAAACTCTTCACCAGACAATCAGTACTCTAATTTTGTTAATGCTAATGGTATTGATTCTTATGCGATTGGTATTGCTACTGGCATTGCTGATACTACGGAGCTGGATAGAATTCATAATATTGACAGTGATAATAATGGGGTTGTTGATCCTGCGATTATTGTGACAAATGTAGATACACTGGATGATGTGTTGTTGGCTTCTGTACCAACTAGCTTTGGTGGGTCTGTTACAGGAAGCGCAAATAACTCAAGCTTAAATATTGGCGCTGATGGTGGCTATATCAGTACTTTAGTGATGTTTTTGGATACCAATAATGACGATGTACCTGATGCAGATGTGACGTTCACTTATAGTGAAGGAAGTAATAACATTACCGCATCTGGTGGTTTCTTAGGCGCAGGCACAATAGCAGGGGCATCGTTAACGTTGGATAATGCTAACGGTTTTGAGGATGGGATTTTAACCTTTAACTTTGCTACTGGTGAATATGTTTACCAGACAGCTGGCTTTGCTGTAGAAGGTGATCAGTTTGACATTAATTTTGTTGCAATTGACGGTGATGGAGATACCGTTTCTGGTAAACAAACTGTTCAAATTGTAGATGGAAAACCACAGGCGGTGAATGATGTAGATACACTGGTGGGGAATACTAATTTCTTTGAGGGTAACGTTATTTCTGGTATCGGTACTGATGGCGGTGATAACTTACAATTAACCTCATTCAGCGGAGGACGCTCAGGTGAAGATAATCCTGGCGATGGAGGTGCCGTAAGCTCGATTGTATTCCAAGGCCAGACATTTGATTTAACAACGCCAGTTGGCGCAACGGCAGCGTTAGGTGGTAGCTATACAGTGACTTCTACTGGCGGTGTTAATACGCTGACATGGACAGCATCATCAGGAGGAGAATCATTAGTATTTAATACGGATGGTTTTTATAACTACGCGCCACCAACAGCAGAGATATCAACAAATGTTGCTGGTCCAACAAATACATATAACTTGAGTAGTAACGCGCAAGTAGCAGCTGCAGCCGCCGATGGCATGACGTTTACAGGTATTGGACGAAATAGCACTGCAGAAGGGACTGCAACCGTTAACCCTAATGCAGGAGATGGGATTGGACTCGTTGGTGGCGGAACTAATAATACGCAAATTGACGATTTAGAAAGCCTAGTTATCACTTTCGATAGTGCTACGCACCCACATGGCGTCCAAAATGTAGTGATTGATGTCGATAATGGGAATAGTGATTTAGGTGGTGTGAATGCCTTTAATTATAAAATCTATGATGTGCATGGTGAGCTGTTAGGAGAGTTTGCTTCAAACTCAGAGGCTCCGCTCAATATGGGTTTTGCTGGTATTGGGAAAATCATTATTGAGTCTGGTGGTGTTAGTCCATTCTCAAGTGGTGATGGTAGCATTAATAAYATTGCCTTTTCTACTATATTGGATACAGTAGGCACTGCTGCACCAGCGCCTGAAGTAATTACTTATACCATTACTGATACAGATGGGGATACATCATCTGCGACACYAACCCTCAACAACATCATTGATGATATTGCAGGCACTTCAGCTTCAGAGACGATTAATGGCACGGCCAGAAATGAATCCATCTCTGGGTTCGATGGTGACGATACTATTAACGCAGGTGCTGGATTTGATATTGTCCGCGGCGGTGATGGCAGCGATGTTATTGACGGTGGTGCAGATGATGATCAGCTTTATGGTGAAGATGGTAACGACACTATTTCTGGTGGCACGGGGGCAGATTTAATTCATGGTGATGCCGGGGATGACACGCTAGATGGTAATGCAGGTGCTGATATTATCTTTGGGGATGCAGGTAACGATACGATTGATGGCGGTGCTGGTGCTGACCTTATTTCTGGCGGTGCTGGTAGTGATAGCCTGACTGGTGGTATTGGCGCTGATGTATTCAAATGGGAACTAGGGGATGAAGGCGCGCTAGGTGTGCCAGCTGTCGATGTCATTACTGACTTTGATTCAGCTGCCGTTGGTGGTGATGTGCTTGATTTAAGAGACTTGCTCACTGGGGAAGATCAAGCTGGCGGTAACTTAACTTCATTCTTGCATTTTGAGTTGGTTGGGTCTGATACGGTCATCCATGTGAGTAATAATGGTGGATTCTCAAATGGGTACACACCAACGAACGAGGTGCAGACCATTACATTAACCAATGTTGATTTAGTAAGTGCCTTGGGTGATGATCAGACGATCATTAATGACTTGATTGCTAACAATAAGTTGATTGTTGATTAGCCTCTAATGGTAGGTAAAAAGCCCGAGCTTGCTCGGGCTTTTTATTGTTATGTTGAAGCGAAGAATTAACATTGTTAAACACGCCTTTTAGAGCGATTGCTTTGACACTTCTTTGATTATGATAAGTTATTAATCAAAGGTGCGGAGGCAGTTATGCCATACATATTACGTGGAGATGATCAGGCAATTCAAGCCGTTAGCCAGGCTGAGATGCTTAGTCAAGGCTGGGAGGAAATTGAGGCCGGGTCTAAAGAGTATCTTGCCTACTTAGAGGCTGCCATTCAAAAAGAAGATCCGTTTCGAGAAAGTGATATTCAACTTGCTCGCGTACTAGAAGATTTAATTTCTTTATTAATCGATCGTGATTTTATTCGATTTACTGATTTTCCAGATCCCGCTCAGAAGCGACTAATTGAACGTCAAGGTTTGCGTTCAAGCAAAGCAGAACTTAATTTGTTAGAAGACGATAGCCATTTCTAACATTTGAAATGTAAACAAAAAAGGTAGCGTCGCTACCTTTTTTTGTATCTTAAATAAACAGCACGCCTAAGCGTTAACTTAATCGCGGCCTATTCAGTTCTCACGGCTGGTCCAGTCATCGCATCAATACCTAAGTCAGGTAGGATTGCTAATTCAGCCTTTGTTTGCACGCCTTCTGCAATCGCTGTTAATCCAATCGATTGTGCGATTAAGCAGATGCCTTTTAAGAAGGCTTGGTTACCTGTATTCTTGTCAATATCACGAATGATGGAAGCATCAATTTTAATGTAGTCTAGATGTAAGTCATGCAGTTCACCTAAGCGTCCAATTTGCGTGCCGATGTGTTCCACGCCCACTTTGCAACCAAGCGGCTTGACTAGATCGCAGAACGTTCTCAATTGCGGCAAGTTTTGGAATGCACCTTGTTCAGCCACTTCAAACCAAAGTTTTTTCGCAACTTCTGGATGGCGGTGAAGTAGTTTTTGGATGGTCGTATGGTAATCTGGATTACACATTGCACTGGTAGAGACGTTTAGACCAATAGAAAGAGAGTCATCTTTCTTCAACAACTTAACAGCAGTCTCTAATACTAAACGGTCAAGCCGGAATAAAAGACCTAGTTGTGTAGCCCAAGCAATAAACTCCCCAGCGGCAAGCCACGGCCCACCTGCAACCAACTGTAACCTTGCCGGTGTTTCGTAATGAATGACCTTTTTATCGGTCGACATAACTGGGAATGTAGCTAGTTTTAAACGCTTGCCATCTAGTGCAGAGGTCAGCATCTCTCTCCATTCGGCAGCATCGCTATCTTCGTATTGCGTAATATCTTCTTGGTCGATGAGCTCCATGATGTCTGTTTCTGATTCACTCGTTTTTGTTTTAATGGTTGCAATGAGATCTCTTAGCCCATCAAGTTGTTCTGACTTGTGAACAACACTTGATATGGTTGGAAGAGAAAAATCACTAAACCGTGTTTCTAAACCAGCGGCTTCATTAAGAATGTTTTTCACTTGGCCGCATAGCACATTGCTGTCGACCGCTTCGCTTGAGAACACGGCAAAGTCTGCTCCAGTTAAACGGGCAGCCATGAGCGATGGATATTTGTCGGTATAGGTGAGCAGTGCTAACCCCATTCTTTTTAGAATGGCATCTGTCGCTGACGTTCCTAATGTTTTGTTGATTTCTGCAAGGTTGCTAATGTGTGAAACAACTAACAAGCCGCCGGTAAATTTATCATCATTCTCTATATAGGTAGCAACAAGGCTACTAAAGTATTTGCGATTCTTTAAACCTGTGGTTGAGTCGTAGTTAGCTTCAATACGCATTTGATCTAACAATTTAGACTGATCTTTAAGCATATTTTTAATGCGCTGAGATAGTCGATTCAATGCTTTGGCTAACGATTTGAACTCAAGCGTGTTCGGTTCTTTAATAGAAATGAAGTTCTTATCGCCAATCGCCTCGGTCATGTCTACCATTTCATGTAACGGGCGAATAATGGTTTTTAAGATAAGCGAACCAATAAGGCCACATAGGACAGCAATGACAGCACTCCATAACAACGTAGAAATCGTACCATTCCATAAGTCAAAGTAAGCAAAATCAGTTGCACTGGCTAACGTGAGCACACCGTACTGCGTCCAACCATCTTGAATCTGGGCAATGCCAGGGTTGGGGGCAATAGCCACTAGCTTTTTAAACCAATCGGGCACGTCATGATTAATGTCATTGTCGACTCTCTCGGTGATCAATTGATTGTTTGGGTCAGTTAATCGAATAAAAGCATAATGCCCATTATCAAATTGAGCGGACAACATTAAATTAATCGCGACTGGGTCTTTCTCCATTTGTGAAATAGAGAGTGCTAACGAGACAGCATTGTCCGTATTTTTCATTTCAAGTTGCTGCTCTAAATATTGCGTGCTGGTAATCGTGTTGATAATAAAGCCCGCGCTAAATGCTAGCGACATGATTAAAAAGATTGCTAACCATAGTTGTTTAATGAGAGACATACTGATTCCTAACATTTAAATTATTCAATACCATCGTTTTTAATGCGCGCTAACACATTCCTCCAGCGTGAAAGGGACTTCAAAGAACTCCCTTTAGTATTGTTCGCAATGCCTGTCCACAGGCCTTTACTATTGAAACTGAAAATAGGGGTTAAATCAATTCGGCGTGAGCTTTCATGAATTTCTGAAATAAGATTATCTAAAATAAGAGGCTTGTCAGTAGGATTGGCGTAATAACTGAGCACCATATGTGCTTGGAATACTTTGCTGTGTGGGCCGCCGACTTGTGCTCTAACATACGTTAATTTTAAACGCTCATCTGGGATGCCTAATTCACGTAAAAAAATGTATTTGGCAATGCTATAATCTTCACAATCACCCTTGGTTGTTCCTAGTGATTCTAGTGGGGTTGCCCAATAATCTTTTTTACCCCAGTTCTTTTTATCACTCACAAAGTTTATATTGGCATTAAAGAAATGGTTAATTCGTTTCAACTGTTCAGGTTCAGATGCGGACTGAAGGGAAACTAAAAGGGACTCTAACTTTAAAACAACTTGTTTAGCATGGCTGCCATAGCGTTGATTTGCCAGGTTTGCTAGCTGTTGAAAATCTGTAGCAATCGCGAAGCTGAAGACAACAAAAAGCATGAAAAAGCTTATAACAAGCTTACTGACAGGGGTTTTTTCATCTAAGTTGTGTATTAGTTTTGAAATGTTAGTCCCGATGTATTAACATAAGCCTATAAAAACAATCGCATTATTACTTTTTGAAGCAAAATAATTTATTACAAATGTAAAAAAATAATAATTAAAATGCCAGTTGTCATTATTCTAAGGCATGATACTTGCTGTTAATTAGCTGATTAGACGTACTTTTGAAGCTGAATTTCAAGTATAGATAAAAGAAAGACATGAAAATGCAAAAAGTTTTACGAGGAGTAGTTGCAGTATCTTTGTTAGTCGTTTCACATTTTTCCCAAGCTGAAGTACCTGCGACGCTGAAAGAAATTGTCGAAAAGACCGTGACGACCAATCCGGAAGTCCAAGCAAATTTCCATAATTACAAAGCAGCGTTACAAGGGCAAAAGGCCGCTAAAGGCGGTTACTACCCGCATGCCGACATTATTTCTAAGATTGGTTATCATGAAGAGATGACCCCCAATACGGGGAATGCGCAGACGCCAGATAGACAAACAGATTTAGTTTTGCGTCAGATGTTGTTCGATGGTTTTGCAACGCCAAGTGAAGTAAGCCGACTAGGACATGCCGCGCGCGTTCGTTACTATGAACTGCAAAGYAGYATGCAGACGACAACATTAGATATYATTAARGCGTATATCGATGTTCAACGATACCGTCAGCTTATCGTCTATGCAAAAAGCAATTATGCGGTACACAAGCAGTTATTTGATCGTATAGAGGAGCGTGTACAAGCAGGGGTTGCACGTAGAGTGGATTTGGAACAAGCAAGTGGTCGTTTAGCCTTAGCCGAGGCTAACTTGCTGACCGAAATGACTAACCTACAAAATGTAACGACACGTTTCCAACGTTTATCTGGAGATTTACCACCAGAAAGTTTACCAGAGGTTAGCTTCTTAACCGAAGGCTTAGCTTCTGATGCCAATAAAGCACTAGAGATTGCTTATCAGAAAAATCCAGAACTTCTTGCTGCGATTGAAAATATTGAAGCGACGCAACAAGAGGTAAGAGGTAAACGCGCTAAATATATGCCTAGACTAGACTTACAAGCGAGAAAAAACCTCAATGTAAGTTCTAATGGGAGAAATAGTACAATTGCGGGCGATATGGTCGAGCTGACAGCAACGTTTAACTTATTTAATGGCTTTACCGATCAAGCAAACATTGCACAAGCTAGCGAGAATTTGAATCGATCGTTTGATCTTCGCGATAAAGCTTGTGTCGATACTCGGCAAACGGTCGTTATTGCATACAATGATGTGGTTAGTCTTACCGAGCAACTACAGTATCGTAACCAACATCAACTCTCTATTGAAAAAGCAAGAGAAGCCTATCGTAAGCAGTTTGATATTGGGCAGCGAACATTGCTTGATTTGCTAGATACGGAGAATGAGTATTTTCAAGCTAAACGTACCTATACAAATACTGAGCAGGATTTATATGCGGCTTATGCGCGGACTTACGCTGGGGAAGGTGAGTTGTTGAGCAAGCTTGAGGTGGTGCGTGGAGATTTGCCGGATTTAGGGCAAGCTGATTACAATCAGAACCATGCCATTTGTAAGGCATCGGCACCAGAGATGATTAAAATAGACAAAGAGAGCATTGTTGCAAATGCTGTGCCGCTTAGTTCAGCAAACCAAAAGATGATTGCTGACAAAGAACCAGAAAAAGTTGTGTTGTCTGAAAAGGTTATTCCTGATGTACAGTTCGAAACGAACAGTGCCAAGATTAAACCAGTGTCTTATCCTGTTCTAGACAACGCGATTAAAACGCTGAAAGAGTGGGGTGACTCTGGTGTAGAAGTTGCTGGACATACCGATAAAAGAAAAACGTCTGGCGCTGCTTATAACCAGCGGCTATCAGAACAGCGAGCGAAAGCGGTAAGTAACTACCTGAAAAGCCATGGTATTGATGCTCAACGCTTAAGTGTTAAAGGATATGGTTTTGATGTGCCTGTTGCAGAAAATGATCCTGACAACGGTAACAAAGAAAACCGACGCGTGGAGTTAGTAAGACAGAAATAACCTTTACGTATCTATTAAAAAAGGAGGCATTAGTCTCCTTTTTTAATTTGCAAATTAAAACACGATAACTTTTTTACTAAACACGCTTAAAAAGCGACATTTCTACTTATAAAATAGTGGGGATGGTGTTAGAATACGCTCCGCGCTGAGGCTTGGCGTGCACACAACGTTCTTATCTCATTAAGAACTAGTCACCCGCCCGGGTGGTGAAATTGGTAGACACAAGGGACTTAAAATCCCTCGCTTTTAACGGCGTGCCGGTTCGATTCCGGCCCCGGGCACCATTGCAACTATTCCATTTGCAAACACCTTTACGCTTGATCTCGTCATTCTGTAACGATTCTTTGCGCATATCCACCTTATATATTTAAGTCTTAGTAAGTTGTTGCCGTTATTGCTTATATATCAATAGCGATTCACATTGCCTTTATCGAAGCTTCTTGTTTGGAACAAGTCAAGCTTGTTAGTTTAATCACGGATCATATTAGATATAAGCTATTTTTAATACGTTGTTTGAAGCATTGTTTTCTCTTTTTCAGTGATAAATTCTAGTTAGGAATTTTTATCTTAAAACTAAGTTGAGAACATGGTGAAAAGTACAAGATTTTATAGAGAAATAATATGTGCTTCATTTGGTGCTTTATTGTTTACTTCTGTTTTAGTAAATGCAGCGACCAAAGAGCATGCTGTTAAAGCTGGGCTTATTTATAACATCACTAAGTTTGTGGTGTGGCCTAGCGACTCACGTAATAATGAAAAGTTTAATCTTTGCATTATGAATAGTAACGAATTAGGCGGTAGCTTAAATGCGTTGCGTGGCAAGTTGGTGAGTAATAAGCCTTTGGTCTTGCGGCGTGAGTTAAAAGATCAGGTGCTTAATGTTTGTCACATTGCTTTTATTTCTGGTGATGATGCGCAAAACGTGCAGGAAATTTTGCAGAAACTAAGCCATTTTCCGGTACTCACCATTAGTGACCACCCTGATTTTATTAACCAAGGTGGAATGGTCGGGCTAGTGAGAGATGGCAGTAGATTGGGTTTTGAAATTAATTTAAAGATGGTAGGTGCATCTAAGTTACATATGGGTGCGCAGTTGCTTAAGTTGGCTAAGAGAGTTAAAGGGTTGAAATGAAAACGAAATTGATAGAAGATGAGTCTGGATTGAATAAATTTAAGAGTGTCTGTAAGGAGCAGTTATGGCTGCTATGCTTGCTCGCACCTTTATTGATTATCGCTGTTCTAGTTGGTCAGCACTTTCAAGCTAACAAAAAGCCAGTGAGTAGTGTTAGTGTTAAAAAAAGTGTTACAGCGGTAACKGCSACAGCARCGGCAGTGGCCACAGCAATGGCGGAGATATCGGTAGCTGAAGTCGCATTAATTGTGGCAAAACCACTTAGTGAGCTACTTGCGATGGAAATCTATTTTGATCATAAAACCAAAGGTCGAAATAGAATGCGGGTATCATCATTAAATAGAGTCGAGAATATTGAAAATGAAGCATATAATCGATCATTGACGAATGTGTATGCTAGTTATGAACGTGTTGGAGGAACATTACATGGCATGGCTGATAGTGATAAAGCTAAAAAGGTGAAGGAACACTCTTAAGTGCTGGGGTTTTTAGCAAACTATTCAATAAGAAAAAAACTCATGTTGCTTGTCTCAGCGACTGCGGGGCTTGTTGTGCTTGTCGCCTTTGTTATTTCTACGGTTAATGATGCTAAAAGTGCAAGTGAGTCTGCAAAAGAAGGCCTTACGACATTAGCAGACGTTGTTGCACGTAACATTGCTTCTGCAATTATTTTTGAYGATGTTGGTGCAGCAAAAGAAACCCTGGAAGCTTTGCAAGCGGATAGTGCGGTATTGCAAGCCGATGTTTTGGATGGTAATGGAGATGTTTTTGCTTCTTTTACCAACGCATCTCATTCTATGCAATTCTGGCTGCATGGAATCAAACCATATAATGAGCTTGTAATAGAACGTGCGGTCACGCAAAATTCTCAGCGTGTCGGGACGATACGTGTGATTGCTGATTACGATCGTGTGCTTGAGGGCGTTATCTTGCGGCTGGTTACAAATCTATTAGGTATCGTCATTGCATTTTTGCTTGGCTATATGTTTTTACGCAAAATGCTCGGGACTATCTTTGCGCCAATCGGCCTACTCACCAGCGCGAT
>NVTX01000043.1 GCA_002401735.1 Methylophilaceae bacterium
TTCAAAACCAAAAATCTCGTAAAGATTACTATTTAGCCTAGAGGCCGAGTGAACTTTTCGAGGAAATGGGCGCAAACCGCCCTATTAGAAGCCTCTGTAGCGTTTGCATTAGCTATAAAACGTTTGTAACCTTCATGATCTGGCATTTACCAATCCTAAACTAAAAAAATTCCTCTTAATTGAGACATTAATTGTAAGCCAAGTATTAATTAAAAACAAAAACTCAACACCAATTGCGAATCTTCAGACATTACAAACTCTCTAATTCGCCGACAATGATCACATTGATAGTTCCGAACACAAGCTACACTGCTGAGAAATCGACAAGCCTGCCTAATCTTTTCTTGATTAACGCCCTCCTCTGCTAACCTTAGTTTTTCAGCTTGTATCTCACGGTAATACTGTCTTCTTAAAGCCTTATTTCGTCTACCAATACGCAAATACACATACATGCTAGTTAAGCGACTAGCCCAAATCGGAAAATTCATATGATTAAAACCATTATTTGTTTTGTTATTGCATCTCCTAATGCAATAAAAGTGCCGTATTTGGTTGTAAGTTGTCCGTAGTATAAATCTAGCGGACACCCTCTCCATTACCAATGAAGGGAATGAGAAAAACTAAAAAAGTAAGGATTTAAGCGATTGCTTTAACGATATTCTCTACAACGCCCTTTGCATCCCCTAACACCATCATGCTTTTGTCTAGGTAGAACAAATCATTATCGATACCTGCATACCCTACTCCCATCGTACGTTTGTTAATAATGATGGTATCTGCTTTATGGGCTTCTAAAATAGGCATGCCGTAAATGGGGCTGTCTGGGTTATCAGCTGCTGGGTTAACGACATCATTGGCACCAATCACGAAAACAACATTGGTTTGTGGAAACTCGTTATTAATTTCTTCCATTTCTGCCACTTGTTCATAAGGCACATCAGCTTCTGCTAATAAGACATTCATATGGCCAGGCATACGACCTGCAACAGGATGAATTGCGTACTTAACACTAATGCCTTTGTCCATCAGTTTTGTCGCCATCTCATGCAGTGCATGCTGCGCTCTAGCAACGGCTAAACCATAACCCGGCACAATAATCACGGAATCGGCATTTTCCATTAASAAGGCAACATCATCAACAGAGCCCATTTTTGCACTTCGTTGCTCGCCATCATCCGTATTAACTGAGGCCTCAGCGCCAAAGCCGCCTAGCATGACGGATACAATAGAACGGTTCATGGCTTTACACATAATGTAAGACAAAATAGCCCCGGAAGCACCTACACAAGCACCGGCNATAATTAAGACCGTGTTATTTAATGAGAACCCAATACCTGCTGCCGCCCAACCTGAATAGCTATTGAGCATAGAAACGACGACTGGCATATCTGCCCCACCGATTGGAATAATTAGGGTGATGCCTAGTATTAAAGCAAATGCGCACATCATTAAGAATGCTGGCTGGCTCTGATTCAGGTAAAAGAAAACACCACAGGCAACCATTAACAAGGCTAACCCTAAGTTTAATAAGTGCTGCCCTTTAAATATCACTGGTTTTGCGCCAAACTTTCCTGATAATTTACCAAAGGCGACAATAGAAGCCGTAAACGTAATTGCCCCGATAAATGCGCCAATAAACAGCTCTAAACGCTGTGTTGCCGTGTGTGCTTCTGCTGTATTAAACACAGCGGCTACCGCAATTAGCACGGCGCTTAAGCCGACAAATGAGTGCATCATGGCGACAAGCTCTGGCATATTGGTCATTTGCACACGCTTTGCTACGATAATGCCCACAATCGCACCTAATACAATGGCTGTGACGATAATAGGCAAGACCAAGTTATGCCCAACAAACAGTGTGGTGATGATGGCAATTAACATCCCTACCATGCCGAAAATATTGCCACGCGGGGCGCTGTTAGGGGAAGATAGCCCTTTAAGTGAAAAGATAAAAAAGAGTGCTGCCACTAAATAAGCAGCTAACGTGAATACTGTATTGTCTGCCATCATTTAACAACCTCTGCTTTTACGGCTTCTTTCTTATCTTTCTTTTTAAACATGGCTAACATTCTGTGCGTGACCATAAAGCCRCCAAAAATATTAATAGAAGCTAAAAAGATAGCAATGGCACCTAATATACTGGTGAGATTCAATGCTTCACCATCAATCTGCACGGTTTGTAGCATAGCGCCGACAATGACAACGCCTGAGATAGCATTGGTGACTGACATTAAGGGTGTGTGCAACGCAGAGGTAACATTCCACACAATGTGATAACCCACTAAAATGGCTAATACAAAAATAGTGATATTTTGCATGGTTAGTATTTCATTCATTCTTTTTCCTTTCTAACTACTTTCTACAACATTACCTTGATGACAGATCATGCAGGCTTGTACTAATTCGTCATCGTTAGGTAAAAGTAAGGTGCCGTCTTCTTTAAGCAATAGTTTCATAAATTCGAATACATTTCTGGCATATAGAGATGAAGCATCTGTGCTGACTAGGCTAGGTAGATTGGTATAGCCGACGATGGTGACACCGTTAACCGTAACAACCTCGTTTGCCACGGTTAATGGGCAATTACCCGCCCCGCCCTTTCCTAATCCTGCGGCCAAATCAACAATCACCGCGCCTGATTTCATGCGCTTTACCGTGTTTTCATCAATTAATATGGGTGGTTGGCGGCCAGGAATAAGCGCTGACGTAATCACCATGTCTGCATCCTTTGCTCGCTGCGCGACTAACGCTGCTTGGCGAGCCATCCAAGCCGCAGGCATAGCTGATGCATAACCAGATTCCCCTGCGGCGATGTTTTTCTCTTCTTCTGTTTCATAAGGGACATCAATAAATTTAGCGCCTAGTGAGGTGATTTGTTCTTTTACTGAGGGTCTTACGTCAGAAGCTTCCACTACAGCGCCTAATCGTTTAGCTGTCGCAATGGCTTGCAACCCTGCCACGCCAGCCCCTAATACCAATACACGTGCTGCTTTAATGGTGCCTGCTGCGGTCATTAGCATTGGCATCAAACGTTGGTAAAATTGGTTAGCCAGTAGGATGGATTTATATCCCGCCACATTGGCTTGTGATGACAGCACGTCCATGCTTTGCGCACGCGTATTGCGCGGTAGTTTTTCTAAAGAAAATGCCGTTAATCCTTGCTTGGCCATGACCGCTACATTGGATTGGTTAAACGGTGACAGCATGCCAATAACAGCTGTGCCTGATGCCATCGTCTTGATTTCTTTGGGCTCAGGTGCGCGTACTTTTAGCACTAATGGACAAGCAAAAATTTGTTTGGCCGTGCCTAGGTTTGCACCAGCGTCTTTATAAGCAGCATCTGAAAAGTGAGCTGACTCCCCTGCTCCTTTTTGCACCCATACCTCGCAACCCAAACCGACGGTTTTTTTAACAATTTCAGGGGTGATGGCGACACGATTTTCATGTGGACTGACTTCTAATGGAATCCCAATTTTCATTGATTAACCCTCGTCTACCGCTTTGCAAATGGCAATAAAGTCATTGGCATTCAGCGAACATCTGCCGACAAGCCCACCATCAATATCTGGCATTGCAAATAAGGCCGCGGCATTGTTAGGGTTTAAGCTGCCGCCATATAAAATACGCATATTTTCCGCAACGTTTTCATCGCAACGGGCGATGCGCTTGCGAATATAGTGGTGTACCTCTTGCGCTTGGTCTGGCGTGGCTGGCACATCGGTACCAACCGCCCACAACGGTTCGTAGGCTAAGACGCATTTGGCAACCGTCTCGGGCCCAAAGCGCCTTAAAATAGCATCTAACTGTCGGCCGACAATGTACTCTGTTGATCCTGCATCCCGCTCTTCTTTTGTTTCACCCATACAAAATATGGGGGTTAACCCAGCATCAATGGCTGCAGTGAACCGTGCTGCAGCGGTATCATCGGTTTCGTGCAATTGAAGACGTCGTTCAGAGTGCCCAATAATCACGTGGCTACAACCGTAATCGACTAGCATGGCGGCAGAGACCGCGCCTGTGAGCGCTGTATTTTTATTGGCACATAAGTTTTGTGCGCCCCACTTTATTTTGCTTGTTTGCGCAATAGTTTGCACTTGTGCAAAATATGGGTATGGCACACATACAACGACATCACTTGTTTCTTGTTGTAAGCCAGGAATGAGCGCTTCTAGCAACGCTTTGTTGCCAGCTTTACTGCTATTCATTTTCCAGTTACCGACGACTAATTTACGGCGCATTATTTTAGCCCCTGATTAACAGCTGGGTTGAAGGTGTTTTTTGCATATAACGTTGCCATCGTATCCATGGGGATCACTTTTATTTGACTGGCATGACCAGCACTGCCAAAAGCCTCGAACCGATCTTTACAAACTTTCTGCGCAGAAATAATTGCAGCTTTAAAAAACACACGCGGATCGAACTCTTCTGGACTTTCATGCATGGTTTGCCGTATGGCGGCAGTCATTGCTAGCCGAATATCTGTATCGATATTCACTTTACGCACACCATGTTGAATGCCTTTGACTATTTCTGATACGGGAACACCGTAAGTCTCTTTAATATCGCCTCCGTGCTCTCTAATAATGGTTAATAACTCTTGAGAGACACTGGAAGAACCATGCATAACTAAATGCGTATTAGGGATGCGTTGGTGGATGGCTTTAATCCGATCAATCGACAAGGTGTCTCCCGTTGGCGGGCGACTAAATTTGTATGCGCCGTGACTTGTTCCGATGGCAATAGCTAAGGCATCCACTTGTGTCGCTTCAACAAACTGAGCCGCTTCATCGGGATCGGTTAATAGTTGTGATTCGTCTAGCACGCCTTCTGCGCCGCTACCATCTTCATCACCAGCCAGCCCTGTTTCTAGTGAGCCTAAACACCCTAGCTCGCCTTCTACAGATACGCCTACTGCGTGTGCAATTTCCACCACGCGCTTGGTCACATCAACGTTGTATTCGTAAGATGCAGGTGTTTTACCATCACTTTCTAGCGAGCCATCCATCATGACACTAGAAAACCCACTGCGAATGGCGGTTTGGCAAACATTAGGCGAGGCGCCATGATCTTGATGCATGCAGATTGGGATGTGCGGGTATTGCTCTACCGCTGCTTCAACCAGTTTGCGTAAAAATGGCTCGCCAGCATAACCGCGCGCGCCTGCCGAGGCTTGCAAAATAACGGGGCTATCCACTTCGTCCGCGGCTAATAAAATAGAATGGATTTGCTCCATATTGTTAATATTAAAAGCGGGCAGCCCATAGCTATGTTCGGCCGCGTGATCTAGTAATTGTCTTAGTGAAACTAAAGCCATTTTTTTCCTTCTTGCGTAGGTAAACTACATTATTGTTATGTGGTTAAAATCAATCAAAAAAATCAAGTGCAGCACTAATGTTGTCTATTAATTTATCAGGGTTTGATAAGCGAATATCTTTGCCTCGGTTATAGCCATAAGGGACTGCCCAACAAGTTACTTTTGCATTTCTTGCCGTTTCAATATCGATCGCTGAATCACCGATAAACAAACAGTCTGTTAAATGCTCGCCAAGCTTGTGTATGCAGTGATTTATCATCATTGCATCTGGTTTTTTAACCGAAAAGGTGTTGCCGCTAATCACCATATCAAAGAAAGGTTTAATCCCATTTTGCGCTAACACGTAACTGGTGAAGGGCTCTTCTTTATTCGTAATAACAGCTTGTTTTACACCACGTTCTTTCAATGTGTTAAGCGTTTCTAACACTTGTGGGTAAAGCTTGCTGTTACTGCCGACCACTCTGCTGTAATTACGCATAAAATCTTGCATAATCATGGCCCAAACTTCATCCGCATCGGATTCAAATGTATCCGGCCATGCTTGTTTCATTAGCCAACCAGTCCCGTGCCCTATCAACATTTTAATTTTTGATGGGGTTATCGGTGGGTGGCCATGCTGACTTAATGTGGTGTTCACAGCCATCGAAATCTCTTCGACTGTGTCGACCAACGTACCGTCAAGGTCATACATAACGAGTGCCATGTTAATGATCCCTCATGTGCATTAACCGTAAAATCATCGGTGTAAAGATAAGTTGCATCGCTAGCCCCATTTTTCCACCGGGGACAACCAATGTATTTGGTCTGGTTAACATAGACCCATGCAACATCTTGAGCAAGTAAGATAAGTCTATACCTTTAGGATCAGAAAATCTGATCACCACCATGCTTTCATCTAAACTTGGGATGTCTTTAGCGATAAATGGATTAGACGTGTCGACTGTCGGCACCCGTTGAAAATTAACGTGTGTGCGTGAAAACTGTGGGCAAATATGATCGATATAGTCTGGCATACGCCTAATAATCGTATCGATGATCGCCTCTTGACTATAGCCGCGTACATTTTTATCCCGATGCATTTTCTGGATCCACTCCAGATTAATAATAGGGACAACACCAACTAATAAATCCACATGTTTAGCCACATCAGCATCTGGCCCCACGTAACCGCCATGCAAACCTTCATAAAAAAGCAAGTCTGCTTCAGGTATAGACGTTTTCCAGGGCGTAATGGTGCCTGCTTGTTGTTTATATTGTTGGCCTTCAGCATCGGTATGAATGTATTTACGCACCTTACATTGTCCAGTACTGCCAAAGCTTTTAAACGTATTCTCCAACTCGTCTAACAAGTTCGCTTCTGGACTGAAGTGACTAAAATGGCTGCCAGGAATTTCTCTATATTCTTGTAGCAGTTCATCCATTTCTTGTCGCTCATAGCGGTGCATTGAATCACCTTCAATCATTTGTGCAGTGATATCTTCACGCCTGAAAATATGCTTAAAACTGTCCATCACTGACGTTGTTCCCGCTCCCGAAGAGCCTGTAATTGCGATAACAGGATATTCTTTAGACATTTAACTTCTCCTCATGTCTTATTTATCATTATTGTCCTTTATGGAATAAAGACCTTTCACCAAACAATGGTGAGTCTCCAATTTGTACATCTCCTGATTCAAATGTGCTTGTGTATCGTTCGACCAAACTMACCTCTTCTGATGTCCCAATAATGACGGGGATTCGTTGGTGTATGTTGTCTGGCACAACATCCATCATTCGCTGAGTGCCAGTTGAACTTTTACCGCCGGCTTGCTCAATAAGCATGCTCATGGGGTTGGTTTCATATAGCAAACGCAAACGCCCTTCTCTCGGCGGTTTTTTATTGTCTTTTGGGTATAAATAAACCCCGCCCCGCAGCAAGATGCGATGGACATCCGCCACCATGCTTGCCACCCAGCGCATATTAAAATTACGTTCTCGTTTACCTTCAACACCCGCTTTACATTCATCTATATAGCGGATAACTGGCGCTTCCCAAAAGCGTTCATTACTGGCATTAATGGCGTACTCTGACGTTTTTTGCGCAACTTGCATGTTTTGATGCGTCAATATAAATGCTTTTGTTTCAGGGTCTAACGTAAAGCCATGTGTGCCTTTGCCAACGGTTAATACCAGCATCGTGACAGGCCCATAAAGTGCGTAACCCGCAGCGACTTGTTGGGTACCTGGCTGTAAAAAATCTTTCGCTTCTGGCATGCGGTTTTCAGGTGCCATTAATATGGAAAAAATAGAGCCGACAGACACGTTAACTGGCACATTTGATGAGCCATCTAATGGATCAAAAGCCAATAAAAATTTAGCTTCTTTTGAATGTGTGATGACATGCACGTCTTCCATCTCTTCTGAAACCAAGCCTGCAACCAAGCCACTATCCGTTAGCCCGCTGATAAATATTTCATTGGTTAGCACATCCAGTCGCATTTGTGTCTCACCTTGCACGTTCTGGCTTTCCAGTTTACCTGTAATGCCTGCTAAAGCACCTTTGGCTGTCATTGTGGCTATCTCTGTACAAATGCCAGCAATGTTAAACAATAAGTTGCCAAGCGACACCCCTGCTTCAATACCCTGAAGTTCGGTCTTTAAAAAGCTAGCTAATGTTGTTTGTTCTTTATCCATGATTCTTCATCTTTACAATTGATTGCATTTTTGATCCGATCTTTTAGTCACACTATTAATCAGACCTTTTGATTACACCTTAGTTTTTGTTAAACACGCGAGATACACGAATGTCCGCTTCGGTGATGGTTGATAACTCTTCTATTGAAGCATTGCCTTTGTCGCCTGAAGCAAACTCAAAAATACGGTTAGCATGTCTTAGCCTTGCTCTATCTAAGGCATTTCTAATAGACCTAGCATTTGCAAAGTGCGGTTGTGTTTTCCGATGTTCAATGTATTCACTAATAGCCACTTGTGCTTTCTCATCCAATTTGTAATGCATGTTCTTTACCATCATATTGGCAATGTCCACGAGCTCGCCTTGACTATAATCAGGAAAATCWATGTGATGCGCTATGCGAGATGATAAACCTGGGTTTGATTGAAAGAACGTATCCATTCTGTCCTTGTAACCRGCTAAAATCACCACTAAATCATCTCGGTTGTTTTCCATCACTTGCAATAGTATTTCTATCGCTTCTTGCCCATAGTCTCGCTCGTTTTCTGGCCGATACAAATAATAAGCCTCATCAATAAACAGGACGCCACCCATGGCTTTTTTAATAATTTCTTTKGTTTTAGGTGCGGTGTGCCCAATATATTGCCCAACAAGGTCATCTCTTGTGACGCTAACGATATGCCCTTTACGCACATAACCTAAACGATGTAGCATTTCAGCCATCCTCAGGCCGACGGTTGTCTTGCCGGTTCCCGGATTGCCAGTGAAGCACATATGTAAACTCGGCTGAGCACTCTCAACGCCTAATTCTTGGCGTGCTCGAGAAACAACAAGAAACGCGGCAATCTCTTTAATACGCTGCTTAACTGGGGTTAAGCCAATTAAATCGCGATCTAAATTTTCAAGCACCTCTGTAATATTGGCGTCTTGTAAAATTTTCTGCAAGTTAATGCTAGTTTCTGAATTAGACATATAAAACTACCGTTTCTAGCTTTCCTGTTTAGTGTCAACAGGAAAGTCTGTGCTATACGGTTTGGTCGTGTAGCGCACCATGCGACCTGCCGCTTCTTGACGTATTAAATGGAAACCAGGTTCAATGTCAGGACGATTAACAATGTAGCTCATCACCATTGATTCAACCCCACGCGTGTTATCAAACGCATTTATTTTGATATAAGCGTTTGGACAAGCCTTACGGCAAGCGGCTAAATCAAAAATGATAGCAGCACCATCTTTAATTTCAAACATAGGATGCCCCCACATTTCCCAATAAACATTGCGCGGATGTGGGTCGTGTGTCCATTCGATTGAAAGAGCCCAACCTTTACTAATAGCATAATCTACCTGCGCCCGAATTTCATCGTCTGTTAGTGGCGGTAAAAAAGAGAATTGACCTTGTGTAATATGCATGTTTTTTCCTTTTCCTTAAGTCGCCGTTGGCGTAGTAACAAAATCAGGGGTATCTGTTGAGGTGTAGTTGAACGATACGTCTTTCCATATCTCTAGCGCTTGCTCTAATGGTTTACACCCTTTAGCAGCGGTGCGTAAGATATCCGGCCCTTCGTTAAGAATGTCTTTGCCTTCGTTCCGCGCTTTTACCATCGCTTCAATCCCTACTCGATTCGCAATTGCCCCTGCTTGAATGCCTGCAGGATGTCCAATCGTCCCGCCACCAAATTGCAATACAACGTCATCACCAAACAGGTGTAATAGTTGATGTATTTGACCCGCGTGAATACCGCCAGA
Source organism: Methylophilaceae bacterium (assembly GCA_002401735.1). Taxonomy (GTDB): domain Bacteria; phylum Pseudomonadota; class Gammaproteobacteria; order Burkholderiales; family Methylophilaceae. The sequence continues at coordinate 9,732 of NVTX01000043.1, forward strand.
AGCAACTGGCATCACTTTATTTAAATCTGCCCAGTCTTGATCAAAGAAAATGCCTCGTGCTAAATCTTGCTTGGTCACAGAATCACGACATACGTTGTAATAGCCTTGCACAGTCATTGGGTCACCCTCTAATTTTCCAACCGCTGTCCCTGCATGCAAATGGTCAACCCCAGCAAGACGTAGCCATTTGGCAATCACGCGGAATGAAACACCATGATTTTTCTGACGTGTATATGTCCCGTGGCCAGCACGGTGCATATGTAGAATCATGTCATTTTCACGCGACCATCTGCTGATTGACTGAATGGCGGTCCATCCAATCACCAAGTCCACCATGATGATGTTTGAACCTAAATCCCTAGCAAATTCAGCACGTTCGTACATGTCTTCCATCGTTGCTGCTGTAATGTTGAGATAATGTCCTTTAATCTCGCCAGTATTTGCTTGCGCTTTATTCACTGCTTCCATACAAAACAAGAAACGATCACGCCAATGCATAAAGGGCTGGCTGTTAATGTTTTCATCATCTTTTGTGAAATCTAGACCACCCGACAAACCTTCATACACAACACGGCCATAATTCTTGCCTGATAGGCCAAGCTTTGGCTTCATGGTGGCGCCTAATAGTGGACGGCCATATTTATCTAAGCGCTCACGCTCCACAATAATGCCCGTAGGAGGGCCTTTAAATGTTTTTACGTAAGCAGTAGGAATGCGGATATCTTCTAAACGTGCTGCTTTTAATGGTTTAAAACTAAACACATTACCAATTAAAGAAGCTGTTACGTTTGCTATAGAGCCTTCTTCAAATAGCGCGATGTCATAAGCGATATAGGCAAAATACTGTGCTTCAGTATCCGTGCCTGCACCTGTATTAGGAACCGTATCTAATCGATAGGCTTTCGCTTGATAATCCTCATGTGCAGTTAACAAGTCTGTCCACACCACCGTCCATGTTGCGGTTGAAGACTCCCCTGCCACAGCTGCAGCAGCTTCTTCTGGATCAACACCTTCTTGTGGTGTAATGCGAAAGAGGCAAATAAAATCCGTGTCTTTTGGCTCATAGTCTGGGCGCCAATAACCCATTTGCTTATATTTAAGCACCCCACCTTTATAGCGTTCTTTTGTATCAGTAATCCGTGCATCTGATTGCGTGTTCATCTTTTGGCCCTTTAAGGTAAATTCAAAAAGTTACGTACCTGAATGAAAACCACTATAAAAAAGTTTACCATTAAGGTAAATTGATAATTTATTTACGCTGTGTTAAGTTTTGCTTAATGAAAAATATTACATTACGACAAATTAGAATTTTCCTGAGTATTTCTAAGCACTTAAGCTTTTCGCGAGCGGCTGAAGAAATTAGCATCACCGTGCCAGCTGTCTCATTACAGATAAAAGAGATGGAAAGTAACCTCGGTCTCAGCCTTTTTAACCGCGCGAATAAAAAAATAGAGCTGACAGCCGGTGGCGAGTACTTTTTACTTTATGCACGTCGCGTCATGAGCACGTTAAATGAAGCTAGCATCATGATGGAACGATTACGTGGTACACAATCAGGCACATTGAGCATTGGCATAGTTAGTACGGCCCAATTTTTCCTTCCACAGATGTTGGTTGAGTTTAGAAAAGAATTYCCAAACACACATATYMGGATTGAAGTTAGAAACCGTAAGGAATTATTTGAAYTGCTACGAGACGGAGAAATTGACATTGCACTGATGGGTCAGCCGCCAAGAGAGCTGGATGCACGAATAGAGGCTTTTGCTACCCATCCGCATGCGTTTATTGCCAGCCCTTCTCACCCCTTATCAAAATTAGCTGATATTGACCCTGATCTCTTGAGCCACTCCGAGCTCATTACGCGAGAGCCAGGCTCGGGAACAAGAGCTATCATGGAAAATTATTTGGCAGAACATGGCATATCRCCACTGATTAGCATGGAAATATCGAGAAATGAAAGTATTAAACARGCGGTTGCGGCTGATTTAGGCATCTCATTTGTATCACTGCATACGGTRGGCGATGAAATAGCRAGTGGGAAAATYATAARATTAGATGTTCARGGMACRCCTGTATTGCGTACATGGCATGTTGTTGCGCTGCAAAAACGCAATGCATCTCAGGCAGCAGAAGCTTTCCGTTATTTCATCTTAGAAAAAGGCAATGAAATTTTAAATGAGATGTTTATTTTTTAATCCTCATAGAGATAATAAGGTGAATCAGTTAATATGAGCGCATATTAAGTTAAGGGTAAAAATGACTGATAGCACTGTTACCAAAAGCAACTCACAAAATGCCGCTCACCTACTAGCGGTGTTAGGTTGGTTGATTCTTTTTATTATGGGAACCATTATTGCCTCTGTATTGGCCGTTAACTTCATGGCCCCAGATGCAGAACGGGCAGGCTTTTGGTTTTGGGTCATCCTCAATACGTGTGTCAGCATCGGTTTTATTTTACTGATTACCGCGTATTACCTTAAACAGCATCGTCAATGGGCCAGATATTTGGGTGGTCTTTTAGGATTTTTAGCATTGTTCGCCTTTCCCGTTGGCACGGTGCTAGGGCTTTTTATTCTCAGTTATTTAAGTAAAGGCTGGGACGAAAGCTGATTCGGTTTTGGTTTTTATCCATTACCTCCTGACAAAAAATCAAACTGGATATTAATACACCTGAAAAAGTGTACCCAATAAGGCTGTACACATAATGCATTTAAATCAAAAGGAAAAAGCATGAAAGATAAACTAGAACATTACATAGAATCAACAATATTCACTAGTCGGTGGCTATTAGCACCATTCTTTCTTGGCTTGGTCTTTAGTATTGTTTTGTTGTTTATTAAATTTGCGCAAGAGCTTTGGCACTTGTCCGTTGGCGTGTTAGCTGCTTCTGAAGCTGACGTGATCATTGGCATACTAGCGCTGGTTGATATGGCCTTAGTTGGTAGCCTTTTATTGATGATTATTTTTAGTGGCTATGAAATTTTTGTTTCAAAAATTGACGTGGCTAATCATGAAGACCGACCAGATTGGATGGGAAAAGTCGATTTTTCAGGATTGAAACTTAAAGTCATCGGCGCGATCGTTGCGATTTCTGCCATTGACTTATTAAAAGTGTTTATGAATATGCCCGAACAGCTAAGTGCTGATGACAGTAATGCGATCCTTTGGAAAGTTGTTCTTCATATGGCTTTTGTCATATCTGGTGTGCTTTTTGCGATCATGGATAAAGTGGCTGGCGATACGAATAAGCATTAAACAACAATAATTGATTAATAATAAGGGGCCGATGGCCCCTTATTCACTTTAGCCAGTTCGCATTTGTTCTCAACGCAATATAAGCGCTCTCTTCAACACGATAGGCTAAAAACGATTAAAATAGCGCATTACATTATTAACACAGACAAGCATGGCATCAACAACAACGCTAAACAATAGGCTGAACGTCAGCAACTTAGCTTGCATTCGCGGCGAAAGGATATTGTTTAAAAATCTCTCGTTTGCGTTAAATAGCGGGAAGTTACTTTACGTACAAGGTGAAAATGGCAGTGGAAAAACAACCCTGCTACGGACTTTGTGCGGCTTGTTTTTGCCTACCGCTGGCGATGTCTTGTGGAATAACCAAGAAATAAAGGCGCTTGCGGAAGACTATCAAGGGCAAGTGCTTTATATCGGTCACCTTGCGGGCATTAAAGAAGATTTAACGGCTGTAGAGAATATGCAGTTTTCTATTGCATTAGCTGGCTTTTCTGTTGATCGTGAACAGGTAATCAATGCGTTAACGGCTTTAGGTATTGCGCGTTGTGCTGACCTACCATCGCGCGTGCTCTCTCAAGGACAAAAAAGACGCATTGCACTAGCGCAGTTATGGTTGCAAAACGACCCGAAACAAATGCCGTTATGGATACTCGACGAACCGTTTACCGCGCTTGATGCCAATATGATTGATCAACTAACGCAACAGATTGAACGTTACGTTAATGATGGCGGTATCGTGGTATTTACATCGCACCAAGCACCAAACTTTGATCGCAGCGTGATGCAAGACTTGCAGTTAGGCCATGCGTGAATAATCAGAAAATTAGCACACTCTCTCTCATGGCACGTGTATTTATGCGCGACATCACG
>NVTX01000044.1 GCA_002401735.1 Methylophilaceae bacterium
CCAAGTACTACCAATGGTACAGCATTAATAGAAAGTCTCACCACCAGCAATGTCAAGCAAATAGAAATTCTCAAAGGTGGTGCAGGAAGCATCTGGGGAAGCAATGCAAGTGCTGGTGTTATTAACATCATTACAAAAGAGGCAGAAGATGGTGTACATGGTTATGTAGGACTTACTTATGGTTCTTACCTAACAAAAGGTGGTGAGGCACAACTCTCTTATAAAGGTGAAAAACTTACTGCACAAATTTTAGCTTCTTATCTCGATACAGAAGGATTTTCTGCCCTTGTGCCAAGAAATTCTGAAAAAGATGGATATACGAACAAAAATATCAACCTTAAACTTGGGTATACCTTTAATGAAAACAATAGAGTTAACCTTAGTTATAACCTCATCAAAACAGACACAGAATTTGATGACACTTTTTCAGCAAATCAGGAAAATGATGATTACAGTAATGCAACGTCCAAACAAACAAACATAGCATTGGACTACTTTTATACCCGCGATAACTACAGTGCCATCTTGCATGCAAGCAAAGGTGACTATGATAGAGATTTCTATACTACAGGTTTTTTTGGAGACAATCATAATGTATATAGAGCAACTCTTGATGTTGTTGCTCGTGATGAATGCCTGTTTCGACTAAGGCTGCTATTTCATCAGACAGGTTTTCCTCTGATAGGAGTGAAGCAAGCGCATCATCAACTTGCGCGCGATAGCACATAATTTCTGCTACCGTTGGCCTAGATAAGTTACCACGTTCTGCTTGAACGGTATGTGAACCCACTGCTTTGTAATACGAGTTAAATAACACATTGTATTGATGATTAAAGCGCGTGTAGTTCTGTTTAAATTTGTTGAGGATGACGGTTTCAAAGAACCAAGTGGTATGGCCTAAATGCCATTTCGGTGGGCTAACTTCAGGACTTGGTTGGACGACAAAGTCCTCATTTTCAATGTGACTGCAAATGTCTAAGGTCGCTTTCCGTACTTGCTGGAATCTAGCGATTAAAGACGATTTCGTCATTGTTGGATGGTGTTCTATATCCATGATTTATGCTTAATCGTGTTAATCAGTAACGGTAATACCCTGCCAAAAGGCAACGTATTCTTTAATCTCTACCGCTGCCTCTTTAGGCGTTTGATAGACCCAGGCAGCATTTGTATTTTCTTTACCATTCACATTAACCGTGTAATAACTAGCTAAGCCCTTCCATCCACAAGTAGAGGTGTGTGTGCTTTTGTGAAAAAATTGTGTATTGATGGAATCAAAAGGAAAGTAATGGTTCCCCTCAATGAGAATGGTTGCATCAGATTCTGCAATGACAGTGTCATTCCAAATAGCTTTCATGATCGTTCCTTGTTGGTTGTGTTTTGATCAATGCTGCCCGAAGAAATGATACTTTACCATTACTGAAAAAATACTTAAATGGGAGATGTGAAGTTAATTGGGAAAGGTGCTGTGATTAATTGTTAATTTGGAAGGTGTTCTGAAATTAAAACTGACTACACCCGTAATGGGCGTTCCTAATAAGGGCTGATTGATAGTGCAATTGAATATTGGAAGGTGCCACACCCGTAGCGGGCGTTCCCAACCTCGCTAAATGCTGAAGCATTAAGTCGGTTGTAAAAAAAGAGCTTACACCGGGGGTGTAAGCTCGAGGGAGGAGTCAAAAATACTATACCCTTATCAGGTATTAATTATGCTATCGGCAGGAAAAATCAAAACTTTAGAATAAAGCAGTATTATTTGCTTAGTTTAAGCATTTGATTAAACAAAACTGTGCTACTGAGCGACTTAAACACCCTCGATGGACAGCTCTTCTGGCGTATATTGAGCATGATCTTCTGGTTCAACATAGACCATTGAATACATTGTTTGGTAAATGGATAGATAGTCGATATTATTTTTATCGTTGTCTTCGGTGAAATGCAAATCAGTCATTTTGGTTATACGCTTGTTGAGTTGAGGTTTCAGTTTATCCCAACCGATGTTTGGGTGTTGTTAACGATTATTAACTCGTTATATGACCTAATGATTAAAGTGAACCAGATAAAAAATATCGATTGATTTTAGATGGATGACTGGTGCTAGAATGTGGATGCAATTTACATTGAACAAAACTGACAGATAGGAAAAATCGTGGAAATAGAATTTTTATCAGCATCGATTATTAATTTGGCCATTAACCTTTGCTATTCAATCGTTGCATTAATCGTGAGTGTCTATGCATTGATGTGGGTCGATAAGAAAGTGCTTAAAAATATTAACCTTGAGGAAGAAATTAGAAATGGCAACATTGCTGTTGCCATATTTGCTTCTTCTATTTTGATCTTTGTGGCAGTTGTTATTGTGTTTGGATTTAAAGGTTAAAAAAGTTAATTTTTGTGCGTGATTTTTGGAGTTTCTTTTTTCTAGCCATATTCTTTATTTTGGGTGCCTATGGCAGTGCCATAAAAGAAAGATTAAATCATCATGGTGTTGAAGTCGTATTTGATGCCGCCGCTGCCTCTTTAAAGCAAGAGATTGAGATGGAAGTGTTATCGCTTGCTCAACAAGATCTAACGCTGCCAACCAGCGGTTATCACTTAGATATCTTACCTATTAATTACAGTCTGTCTGCTGATGAGGTTTATCAGATGTTAGCAACAGCTAAAGGCCAGAGTCACCCACTGGTGTATCGGACAGAAGCGACTGGCACCTACACGATGTCGGCACAGGCGGTTGATGGTGACCATTACTTGGTGAATACGTATCTGGAGGGGTATGCGCCATTTGAGGTGAGCAATGTAATGACACCGTTATATATTCTATCCCAACGAAAAAGCTATCAACTTGATGGCAAGCAGTATGCAAATCGTGCAGATGTTTGGCAGTCGAGTAGACAGGCATTTTATTACCCAAGAGGAGATTGCGAAGATCATGCCATTGTCTTGGCAGATTGGTTGATAGAAAAAGGAGAAGATGCACGTGTGGTGATAGGTGAAGTGGAAGGTGGCGGTGGGCATGCTTGGGTCGTGCTTTTTAAGCACGGTAAGCAATACTTGCTAGAAGCCACTCAGAAGGCCGGCCTTTCACGTACCAAGCCATATCCTGTCGCTGTTTTATATCAGGATTATCACCCAGAATATATGTTTAATCGTGAATACTTTTGGGAGAATACKGGCTCTAAATAYACAACCAATTATGCTAGCCAAAAGTGGGCAAAGAATAGTCATTACATTATTACCGACTAYGAAGGCCGGCAGTTTAAGGACAAAGTGGCGCCAATGTCACACTAGCTGGCTTTAAACGACCTCTAGCTCTAACTCTTCAGTTTGGTAGAACAAAGAATCATCCCAATTTGTGAAGTCTTCTATAAAGGACATGTTTTGATAAACGTTCATAAAGTCGTTATAAGCTTGATCTTCTTCATCAAGTAATTCATATACTGTTGACATTACACACCTCTATTTACTTAGTCGTGTTATGTATTACATCGGCACTATAAAAACAATCTTTAGATTAAGCAGGGTAACTTGTGTTTGCTGGTGTTATTTGAATATTGCATGACAATTTTTAAGGTTTTTAAAATTTATAAACGTATTTAGCGAGGCTAAATGAGAAAACCTCAAATTAGTTTCTATTTGCTACTAGGAAAATTTGTAAAATAACGGTATCATGCGCGGCTTGTTGTAGATTTGGGTGCTTAGCTCAGTTGGTAGAGCGTCGCCCTTACAAGGCGAATGTCAGCGGTTCGACCCCGTTAGCACCCACCATAAATCTGCAATGTGACAAATCGTACTTGTTTATTTAATAGGTGCAATTAGGAGTGGTAGTTCAGTTGGTTAGAATACCGGCCTGTCACGCCGGGGGTCGCGGGTTCGAGTCCCGTCCACTCCGCCATCTCAATCGACTTGATGCTTTAGCATCTAGCGAGATAGGGGACGCCCAATACGGGTGTACGATGTTTTATTCTCAGGAATACTCGATAACTGAGAGCATCCAATATGGGTTTAGGTAGTAGCATTTTCGCTAGCCGACCGGATGCGATTCCAAATTAATGTAATTGCTCTGCCGCAGCTTCAACAAAGAAGTAGTGGTCATCAGTAGAGCGGTTAAGTACATCCGCTTCTTGTTGCGCCAGCAAAAAGCTTGAAGTTTCAAAAACTGGGCGGTTTTGCTCATCAAGTACTTGGTATATTGTCATCTTAATACTCCTTTAAGTTGAAGCCAATTAACTAAACATTGCATAATAATTAGAGCAAAAAACGCACCATAAATTCAATCAATATATATATGTTGGTTATTATCATTAGCTTACAAAAAAGTTAAGAAGAAAATGCGGGTTTTTAGCGAAACTTTGTGGTGCGAGATGATGAAATAGTGCTATAAATTGATGACAATACGATGACGTAGTGACACAATTGATGATTTGAAAACGTTGAAATATTGATGGCGTGAATAATGTTTTGAATAGGAATAATGATGCAAAAACTTTTTTATATTGATTACCCACAAGAGGCTTATGAAGGACAGGCACATCGATACCGCTGCGCCTTCTGTCAAGAAGAAACAACAAAGATTAATGGGCGGTTAGAAGGCCATTTACCCAGCTGTGAATATCGTGTACAGCAAGAGAAGGCCGAGGCCGTAGCCAGTAAGGTTGGGGTAGCTTACGCAGCTTCTAGTTCTTCTACGGCGTAACTTTCTATTTCATTCTCAATGGTCAAGTTTTGCGTATCTAGCAAGATTTGATCTAAATCTAGCAATTCCCAAAAGCGCTGGTTTTCTTCCTGTAGTAAATCGTACATATTCATCACACACCTCTTTTTTGCATAATGTTGCATCAGTATTACACCAGTTTCTAGATAACAATCTTAAGAAAAAGCATGTAATTGATCACTAGTTCTTGTTATAGCGGTTTAACGTTGCCACAACTTGATCCTATCCATTTGCCAGTAATAATGGCTTTTTCGTTGACGGATATGCCTTGCGCTATCCCAATGAACTGGGTCTCACCAGTAAAGCTTTGAGCGCCTGTGATGCGTCCTTCGGCAGTACCCCTTCCTTTGAGTTCGGCACTGTTGCATGTAAAGTTAATTTTGTAGCGGTTGCCATCACGCGTGGCTTTTTTAGAGGTGCAGCCTAATTCTTCTTGGTAGAATCTTGGCAGTGTTTTTTGTGCAGCCATTGCTTGTGTAATGCAGGTTCTGGAAATAGCAGCACCATTTTCAATCTGTGGCATTTCAAGACCGTACTCTTTTGCTAATACTTCCATGCTTTTAAGTTGGTCAGCGGGAATCAGTGGGACTAGTTTTAATAAATCTGAAGTGGTTCTCGTCTCCCATAAGCCTGCGCGCATAYTGAAGGCTTTTGCRTGGGCTGAAAGCGACAWAATAGRRATGGATAAAATAAGTRCAATGAATAGTTTATGCATTGAATCTCCGAATGCTTATTTGTTTTGTCGGTAGATAGAGAGGCTAAAAGTCAGTTAAGTTCAATATTTTCGTGCTGAACCATGGTTAGTGTCAGTGGCACCATAATCTCCGGATAATAAGTAATTTAATTAAAAAGGGTGCTGCGATAATTTGCAAACACCCCGTGTTCGTCAATGAGGTAAGTCTTACTATTTAACGTGCTTACCTAAGAATTTGCGCATAGTATCGGCAATTATTTGCCCGTCTTCTTCCAGTGCAAAGTGGCCTGTATTCAGTAGGTGGAACTCAACATTCTTCAGATCACGTTTATATGAGTGCGCACCTATTGATGGAAAGATCTCATCTTTATCGCCCCAGACAATTAATGTAGGTGGCTGATGTTTGCGAAGGTATGCTTGCCATGTTGGGTATAGCGGTGGGTTCGACCCATAGCTATAAAACATCTGCAATTGAATTTCCTGGTTACCTTCACGGTCAAGTAGTGGCTGTACATGATCCCAAGTATCTGGGCTAATGGCCTCTACGTTGCGTACCCCATTGGTGTATTGCCATTTAGTCGCGCCTTCAGTCAGTAGGAAACGGAGCGCTTCATCATTGGTCATGTTTGGTTTTTTATACGCTGCTTTAACGTTTTTCCACCAATCATTATCCAGCCCTTTGTTAACCGCATCACGGTCTTTCCAGTAGGCTTTGATAGGCTCCCAGAATGGATTGTCTAGACCTTCATCATAAGCATTACCATTTTGGATAATGAGTGTTTCGATACGCTCAGGGTGTTTTGTTGCTAAGCGAAAGCCAATCGGTGCGCCATAATCCATCAGGTAAAGGCTATATTTCTTTAAGCCAACTTTGTCTGTAAATTGATCAACAATATTGGCTAAGTTATCAAAGCTGTAATCAAATTGATCAACAGCAGGCATTGCGCTATAGCCGTAGCCTGGATAATCTGGCGCAATAAGATGATAGCGGTTAGATAGTGCAGGGATGAGGTTGCGAAACATATGGGATGATGTCGGGAAGCCATGTAACAGCAAAAGTGTTGGATGCTTAGGGTTGCCCGCTTCACGGTAAAAAATATTGACGCCATCAACAGTGACCGTTTTATATTTCACATCGCTCATTTTTTGTGCTGCCAGGGAGTATTGTGAAAAACTAACGCTTAAGGCCATCGCCATTAGCATAATTTTCCAAAAATTGTTGATAAGTGTGTTCATGATTATTTCTCCAAAGTTTTAATTTGCATTTAGATAGAGGTACATTTTTGCTAAGTATTTTTTAATACAGGCGTGATTACTTACGCATGTATAAAGTTAAATAACAGGTGCTTTGCTTAAATCAGTTTCGTTACTACTAAAGAATTGATTTAATTCAGTGAAGCCGCCTATCGGTTCTTGATTAATAAAGATTTGTGGCACAGTTCGGCGGCCACTTTGGGCTAAAAGTTGTTGCGCTTGCTCGCTATCTTTAACCGCGTCAACTTCTTGGTAGTCGATACCTTTGCGCTGCAATAAGCTCTTGGCTGCATGGCAATAAACGCAGGTGTTGCTAGTGAGTATTGTTACTTGGTTCATCATATTCTCCTGGTTACTTAAGTTAAAAATCATTAGATATTAGGCGTTCTCGGCGAGTGCATTATCTGGAATACCAGATAAGAAGTTCGCATCAATCGGCGTATCGTTAATATGGTTGATGTAATTGCTGAGCGTTTTAAAGCTAATGCCCAGAATGACCTCAAGTACATGCTGCTTCTGATAGCCAGCTTGATAAAATTTTTGTATGGCTGCTTGGCCAACCAAACCATCTGTTGATAGCACGGCAATTGTGAAGGTCCTTAATCCTTCTAGCTTTGCGTCTTCCAGTGGCTGGTTGTAGTACACAGCTTGTACAATTTCGGCAGGTATTTTTTGCATTTTTGCGATAGTGCCATGAGCTGCAAGACAATAAGTGCAGTCACGGAATCGACTAATGCTGAGTATCACCAGTTGTCTTTCCGTCACAGTAAATGCGGTTTTATCAAATAGCGTTGATAAGGTTAAATACGATTCCAGCGTGGCTGGAGATTCCGCCATGGCACCTAAAAGATTAGGGATAAACCCCATCTTTTTTTCGGCGCCTTGTAAAAGTGCATTAGATGCTCGTGGTGCAGTATCTAATGTGTGTGTAATAAATTCTGACATTTTATGACCCCTCAATAGTTAAATTACGATAAAGCTAGTAACTCTATTGCAGGGAGCGTGCCAGAATTTCAGATATCGGATTAATCCTTATTAAAACAAATAGATAGTGTTGTTTTAAGCTTTGTCTTGGAGTGGTTTTTTGGTGTGTTTACTTACGATATATCGTGAATGTACGATATATTGTTAACTGGCGATGTTGGCGCGGCGGATGCCTAATTTGCTCATACGGGAGCGTAACGTGTTGGGATGCATTTTGAGAATAGTGGCAGCGCCATGCTCCCCAGAAATCGCCCAGCCAGTGCTTTCCAGTACTTTAATCAGGTGTTTCTTTTCCATTTCCGCAAGTGATAGCAAAGGGGAATCGTTATACACAGGATTGCTTTTAGTGTTTTGAAGCGCGGGGACTTGTAATGTTTGGCCCGACGTTAGGATAACTGCGCGTTCAATGACATTTTCTAATTCACGGACATTTCCAGGCCATGCATAGTTCTGCAAGTTATCCATGACCCCTTGTGGAATATGATTAATTGGCTTGCTAGTTTTCTTCGCATACTTTTTAGTAAACCACTGGGCAAGTAACGAAATGTCGTGCTTTCTTTCTCGTAAAGGCGGGATAGTTAATGGGAACACACTTAGCCGGTAATATAAGTCCTCGCGGAAAGTGCCTTCCGCAATCATCTTTTTTAGATCTCTATGCGTAGCAGCAATCACTCGAACGTTCACCTTGATGGTTTTAGAATCTCCAAGTCGCTCAATTTCGCCTTCTTGTAAAACGCGTAGTAGTTTTGCTTGTAGCTCTAATGATATTTCTGCAATTTCATCTAGAAAAATAGTGCCTTCATGGGCGAGTTCGAAACGTCCAATGCGACGGGCTGTAGCGCCAGTAAAGCTGCCTTTCTCATGGCCAAATAATTCGCTTTCTATTAGATTGCTCGGTAAGGCGGCGCAATTCACTTTTACTAGTGGGCGCGTATTGCGTTTGCTCAGGTTATATAGTGCACAGGTAAAGAGCTCTTTTCCAGTCCCCGTTTCACCAAGAATTAATACTGTCGTATCAGTGGGGGCAACTTGCTCAATTTGGTGTAGTACTCCCTTGAGTGACTGGCTGTTTCCAATAATATTTTCAAAGTCGTGATCAAGGTGGATTTGCTCTTGTAGGTAAGTATTTTCTTCTTGTAAGCGGTTTTTTAACTGCTCAATTTCAGACAATGCATTTTTAAGTTTTTGTTCTGCTCGTTTAACTTTGCTTACATCCTGAAATATGACGACGGCGCCGACAATTTCACCATCTTCTAAAATTGGGGTGCTGGTGTAATGCACGGGAAAGCAGGTGYCATCTTYGCGCCAAAACACCTCATCCGTAATGTGATGGACTGCACCATCTTGCAAAGCAGCATAGATGGGGCACTCATGTTGCGGGTAGTGGTCACCATTGGTTTTGGTGTGGTGATGTTTGCCATGCATCGGTTGCCCAATCACATCCTCTTCTGTCCATCCCGTCATCGCTAYGGCAGCCGGATTCACAAAGGTGCCTTTGCCTTCATTATCTAGTCCATAAATACCTTCACCCGCAGATGTTAGAATGAGTTTATACCGATGCAGAATATGGTTAGCGTCCGTCATGGCCAAAAGTATAACATTTAGTTTTTCGCACTTTTCTCATTCACATCCAATCAAAATGAATAGCGTATGAATCCAGAAGATTTACAAAAATTGGTCACCATGACCATGCCTTATGGCAAACACGCGGGGCGTGTACTGGCAGATTTGCCTGGTAATTATTTAAATTGGTTTGCACGTGAGGGCTTCCCCAAAGGAGAGATAGGGCGTTTGTTACAGTTGATGCAGGAGATAGACCACAACGGTCTATCTGATTTGTTGATACCATTACGCAATGGCGTTAAAAGGTAGCCGTATGCAAGTCAGCTGAGGATTTAATGTACTGGTTGGTTATCCACATCCAAACCCAGTGATTTTTTCAAGGTAAATGAAGGCAATATTGTTGTGATGGCAGCATAGACCAGTAAGCCGCCGAATAAGGTATCACTAATACCAAACTTCTCTAGCAGGATGGTAGCAATCACTAATGTGAAAATGAGGGTTGGTGTTAGCGCAATGGCAACATCAAAACTGCTTTTTACCGTGTCTTTGTTGACATAAATTCTTTGCATGGCAACGGTACCGATTCTGAATGGGAGTAAAACAGCAGTCATTGCCAACCCTATCCAGAGTGATTCTAATTGTAATGCCCCGCTAGGCACTTTCATCCCACTGTAGAAGAAGTAGAAAGGCACAAAGAAGGAGGCAAATAATTGCACCGCATGTAAGTTCTCGYCTGAGGCGAGTGTCGGCATTCTCTCTTGCAATTGTCTTGCTGCTAATCCCGTAAAGAATGCTCCCACTAGGTAGTAAACGCCGATTTGTTTGGTTAAGTAAGCTGCAATCAGTCCCACCATAATTAATAATGAGAATTCTGAGCCCGGTGCAAACGGAATGACAATGCGGCCGAGAAATATGAATAGTAATGGCAGGCCAAATGCAATGGCAATCAATACGGCAGCTGAGGATCCTAAATCATGGTAAGAGCCTGATTTAAGAAACATAAACAACAGTAATAGTGCAAGTAGCTCACCGGCAATGGATTTGCTTTTTACCCAAAACGCTTCACTCTCTGTTAGGTCCAGCCCCGAGATTGACTCTAGAATAAAGCCCGTAGATGGTGTGAGTAATGCGAGTGAAACCAAGCCAGAAACTTGTATCGATAGATCGAAGTAATAAATGCCTACCCATGTGAACCCAGAGATGGCTAAACAACGGACAAAAAGGTGATTTAGTAATGGCCAGAACCCTTTTCGGAGTTCTTGCATATTGACTTCTAGCCCTGCAAATAGAAATAAGGATGAAATGCCAAGTGCTGCTAAAAAGCTCAACGTCGTATCATTGCTATAATCGGCAACGGCAAAGACGGTAATCATCCCTAGTGCAAAACAAGTCAGTGGTGCAGGGATGCGATACTTTTGTAAAGCGCGAGGAAAGACAAGCAATATAAAAACAATCGCCAAGTATAGAACCTGTGAAGAAAGTGCGGATAGTGAAATATCGCTCATAGGGTATTTTTCAAATGATTTGCAGCATTATTGCATAAATTAATTCATCAGCACATCAATACAAGGTTCAAAACCACCAGTAATGACAAGTCGGTTGAGCTGAAATCTTCAATGCTATAATCGGTTGCAACTAATCAATCATATTTCAATATGCCAAGTAAAACTCCCGTTAACTTTATCCATACACTCCACCATATTTTTAGCCTTTCAGATGATAAATCTGAAGCAGATGCTATTGATGCGGAAATTAGGTCAAATGTCAGTTTGCGAGGCACCAATTTATGGGTGCTGATACTGGCCATTTTAATTGCATCGGTTGGCTTAGATGTTAATTCGACTGCGGTGGTAATTGGCGCGATGCTGATTTCACCACTGATGGGCCCAATTATGGGTCTTGGCTACGGGATTGGGGTGTATGATTTTCCATTGATTCGTAAATCTGCGCTTAGTTTAGCCTTGGCGACGTTAATCGCTTTTTTAGCTTCTACCTTTTATTTTCTTTTGAGTCCTTTAACCGAGGCGCATTCTGAGTTGTTGTCTAGGGCTTCGCCGACTATTTGGGACGTGCTGATTGCTTTCTTTGGTGGTTTGGCAGGGATTATTGCAGCCACCAGAAAGATTAAGACCAATGTGATTCCTGGTGTGGCTATTGCGACAGCCTTAATGCCACCGTTATGCACCGCAGGTTATGGTTTGGCTAATGGGAACTGGAGTATTTTCTTTGGTGCTTTTTATCTCTATATTATTAACTCAGTGTTTATTGCATTTGCGGCGGTGATTATTATTTCTGCAATGAAGTTGCCACATAGAAATTATGTGGATGCTAAAACAGAAAACCGTGTAAAAGCCTATGTGTTTGGTTTGATTTTAGTGACGGTGGTCCCTAGTTTGTATCTTGCCTATCACTTAGTGAAAGAAGAAGTATTCACGCAGAGAGCCAAATCATTTGTCACGCAAGAATTTACATTTGATGAAACATATTTTACTWRYMWTRRMRTKKWSYSYAARNGCYWKAAWMRKTKWNCTSTCAWKGAWWNGGWAARAYNNTCAMGRAMKARWCRTYNGACRMCNAWACRAAAKMAYYTAATTAAAACTGAATTAGAAGCAACTTCGCTGGTGGTGCACCAAGCCGGAGTGCAAACAATAGACACGCTTTCGTTAAAAACAAGCATTGTTGCCGATCTCTACCAAGCAAGCCAAATAGCACTTGATTCTAGAGATCAAAAAATTGCCAAGTTAAATGAGACGCTTGAGTCTTACAAGACAAAAGAACTGTTGATGGAAAATGTAACGCCCGAGTTACATGCACTGTTTCCAGAAATCAATAATATTGTCATTGCAAGTGGCATTAGCTCAACATCACAATATGATATTTATCATAAAAAAGTAACCTTGTTGCTTGTTGATGCAAAAAAGAAACTGTCGACTAAAGACTCGGAGCGGCTAATAGCATGGCTGAGTGAGCGGCTCAAAACGCAAGACATTAAATTAATCTATGAACTTAGCAAGTAACACGATGCAGTAATCATCGCGTGATTCAGCACAAGTATTTTGCTCATGCTATTTGCCTATTCTAGACTTTCGATTAAAGGCTTTATCACCAGGTAAAATACATTTTGTACCAAACGAGCCCCCTTGTGAGCCGGGTGGGCAGCCTTGGTTCTCTGGATATTGTTTGGCAACCTTAGCGGCTTCTGAGGCTTTTTGTGTGTCTATATATTCCCAACGGCCATTTGGCTTCAGGATAACTTTGTCACCATCGACTGTTGTCGCGTTTATTTCCACCCCCATATCGGCGGCAAAACCAATGTTAGTCATGAGTAATAACCCCATTAGAATGATGCTTTTTATTAGATTGTTTTTCATGGTTTAGGCACAAAATCGTAGGATAGGATGAATTATTTTACTATAAGTGATATTGCGATACTATTACCAAGGTAATTTCGTTTGAAATATTGGGCCTTTATGATTAATATGGTGCTTGAATCTGGGGAATGTAAACAATTGTGAATGACAAAATGAATAAAACATCAATTTCAAGTGTGGTTTGTTTCGATATTATTGATTTTGCTAAAAAATCAAYARTGGAAAAACAAGCGGTACTRAAGCAGTTTAATGCTTTAGTTAATCGTGCTGTTGTCGATATCCCGCAGAAAGATCGCATGATTGTGGAGACTGGTCATGGCGCGATTATCACATGTAGTGGCTCATTAGAAAGTGCTTTAGAAGATGCACTTTTTATTGCAATAACCGTGCGTGACGAGCTGTTAGATGGCAATACGGAGAACGAGAACCCATTATATTTGCTCATCGGGATTAATTTGGGTGCGGTTAAGCTTGCTAAAAACACGAATACGAACGAAGCCCCTAATGTTATCGGTRATGGCTTGGTTGAAGCACAACGTATCATGAGTTTTGCTAACCCGAATCAAATTTTGGTTTCACGCGCCTATTACGATATGGCATCAAAATTGACGCTAGAAATTGCGCAAATGTTTGAGAAGTACGATATGCATGCATATGAGCATGACATTTATGCAGTACGTCTTTTAAATGAAAAAGTGGCAGCTGAACATTCAGCCGCTGTTATCGATACGATTGCAGTGCCAGAAGAATCAGCTGCTGAAGGTGCAAATAACTGGCGTAAATATATTCTCCCAATTTTATTGGCACTCGCAATATTATTTGCTTTTATTAAATGGATGAATACAGAAAAGGCTGGAGAAGTTGTGGAATTACCTATCATTTCAGCACCTGGGATAGAAGAGACCGAAATTGTGGCGGACCCAGCTAATGCAATGGAAGACGACGCTGTTCAGAGCGAAGTGCTAGAGGAAAAAACAGAACAGCCAAAGGCGGCGAATCAAGCCCCAATCAAGAAAAAGGCAACGAAAAAGTCAGTTAAAACTAAGAAGCCAAAAGCCAGTATTCAGCCCAAAAGCACTAAGGAAG
>NVTX01000045.1 GCA_002401735.1 Methylophilaceae bacterium
TGTAGTCTGGCAGCAAATGGTAGCCGAGGTATGGCACAAAGATAACGGCCGCTATCCACGATAGTGATAAGGCAATGGCCGTCACCTGAAAAATGGAGCGTGTGTACTCACCAGTAGAAGAAGCGGCCGTGGCAATCGGCAAAAARCCCGCCACGGTGACCATGGTGCCAGTCAACATCGGAATGGCCGTTGAATTAAAGGCAAACGAAGCGGCTTTCACTCTGTCCCAGCCTTGCTCCATCTTTGATGACATCATTTCTACCGCAATAATGGCRTCGTCCACTAATAAGCCAAGYGCTAGAATTAACGCGCCCAATGAGATYTTATGYARRCCWATRCCATAGATATACATGAGTAAAAACGTCGCGGACAACACAACGGGGATAGAAATGGCCACGACAATGCCTGTCCGCAGGCCCAAAAAYAATAAACTGACGCCCAGTACAATCACTAGCGCCTCTATGAGTGAACCCACAAAATCATTCACAGATGCCGCAACAATTTGTGATTGCGAGGTAACCGTGTGAATGCTGACACCAACCGGYAAGCTGTTTTTAATGCTGTCCATTTTTTGGTCTAGYGCGCGACCTAACGCAATAACATCGCCACCTTCCCGCATACTGACGCCGAGCAAAAAGGTTGCTTGACCGTTATAGCGTGCAGTGTCTTTTGGCGGGTCTTGATAGCCGCGGTACACTTTGGCGACATCGCCCACTTTAAAATCTTGTTTACCGACGCGCAGCCTAGTTTGGCGTAGATCTTCTAACGTTTTATAACGCCCAGAAACCTCTACCCGTATACGCTCTTTGGGAGAGTCATAAGTACCACTCCGAATAATGGCATTTTGTAGCTGCAATATCCTGACTAGCTCTGTACTGGTTAGCCCTAATGTTGCTAGTTTTGCATTTGAAAATTCAAGATAAATACGTTGTTTTTGCTCGCCAAAGAAATCTACTTTGGCTACATCGGGCGTTTTAAGCAATTCGTTACGGATAAGCTCAGCTTGTTTTTTTAATGCAAAATTATCAAAGCCATCTCCCGTTAGGGCATACATGGTGCCGAATACATCGCTGAACTCATCATTAAACGTGAGGCTCTCAATACTACTTGGCAGCGTATGCCGAATATCGCCCACTTTTTTACGTACCTGATACCAGATATCAGGAATGTCTTCTGAGAAAGTATCGTCTTTAATGATAATAAAAATAACTGACTCACCTGGCCGCGAAAAGCTTCTAGAAAAATCAATATGTGGGACTTCTTGGATTTTTTTCTCGAGCTTATCTGTCACTTGTTGCTCGACTTCTACCGCACTAGCGCCAGGCCAAGTGGTGCGCACCAACATGACTTTAAAGGTAAATGGTGGGTCTTCTGATTGCCCCAGATTGGTAAAGGCAAACATGCCAGAAACCACTAACATCAGCATGAAATATAGCACCAAGGTTTGGTGCTTTAACGCCCAATCGGATAGATTAAACTTGGAAGAAGTATGCGYCGTCTCTAATGGTTCTTCACTCACGACGATGGCTCACTTTTTTGTATGGTTGGATTCACTTTTTGRCCTTTTACCAARGTGTGCACCCCKGCAATGGCCACCATCTCYTCACTRACTARSCCATCCGTAATCACGATACCRAAYTCGGTAAATGGCCCKGTGGTSACTTCTCGCGGATTGGCAATGCCATCTTTACTAATCACCCAGACAATTTTTTGACCTTCATACTGTGTCACCGCCGTGCTTGGCACCATGATTTCTTCCGTGTCAGCATTTCTAAACCGCACCCCAGCTGTCATCCCAAGTTTCACATGTGTATCGGCATCGACGAACGCAACCCGCATATCAAAGGCTCGTGTCGCCTCGCTTGCAGCGGGTGTAATTTCACGCACTTTTCCTTGATAAAGTTTATCTTGGTTCGCCCAAAGTTTAATGCCAACCACATCACCCACTTTCACATTTTCCATGCGTGATTCAGGCACTGCCACTAACACTTCAATTTGCTCAATATCGACTATTTGCGCAATCATTTGCCCCGGCTCAATCACTTGCCCTGGTTCCGCTTTAATCTGCGTTATGACGCCATCGCGGTCTGCAATAAGCATTGTATAACGTGATTGATTATGAGAGATTGCGGATCGTGCTCTCGCTTGCTTTAACCTTGCTGCCGCTGTTTTTAATTGTGCTTCTTGCAAGTCTAGCGCTGATTTTGAAATAAACTTTTTCTCGACCAATGTCCGTTGCCGCGCGRCTTCTACTTTTGCAAGATCATAATTCGCCTTTGCAGACAACACATCGGCATTTGCAGCCTGTGACGTTAATTTAGTATCGGTTGCATCGATGCGCGCAAGGAYTTGGCCTTTTTTGACCAYATCACCCACTTCAGCTTTGCGCGAGACAATTTTGCCTGAGATTCTGAARCTTTGGTTTGATTCRTAACGTGATTTAACTTCGCCGACYAGCACCATGGCKGCGCTATGCGCCGTATTAGCATGGCCAACGACAATGACCAACGCAGGACGAGGGGGTAGTGGGGCTTCTACTGCTTTTTCGCAACCTTGCAAAACCAATGCCAAAACCAAGCCAGTGAGTATTGTTATATTCTTCATGATTTATTCTCTAATTAATCCCCGTATAAGCACATCTAACATTAGGTTTAGTCGGTCGGATATATCGCTCCACTCGAACCAATCGTCTTCTGACATCGTAATTTCTAATGAACAAGCACCATGCATGCCTGCCCACACCGTTTGTACGATTAAATCAATATCGGTTAAGTCTTCTCTAAAGCGCCCTGCTTCATACACGGCTGTAACAACCAGTTTTAATTGCATATAAGCATCTTGCTCAGCATTATTCTGCTCCACATTAGAATTTTCTGGCGTGCAAGGCTCATGTGGTGTCATAAACATGAGTCGATAATGATTGGGGTGACTTAATGCAAACTGTGCATARCTATGGCCAAAAGCAATCATGCGTTCTAATGGATCTGGGATTTGCATCACCCCATTCAAAGAACTCGCCAATGTTAAGAAATCGGTGTCGCATACCGCACGCAACAAGGCTTCTTTATCAGCAAAATGTGAGTAAATACTAGTGGCAGAATAGCCGATTCGTTTGCCAACCTCACGCATCGTCACGGATTCAACACCACGCGCAATAAACAATTCGCGAGCTGCATCAATAATTAAAGTGCGTAACTGCTGGCGTTCCGCTTCTGTTTTTACTTTAGGTGGCATACATAAAATTTGTTAAGTTAACGATGTTAAGTTAACACCGTTAACTTAACGCTGTCAACTTAAGCGGTATCGTTAGCTTTAATAAGCTAATAACGGCAAGCGGGTGAAATACTAGGAAGAAGTTTAGAACAGGAGGGTTGAGTAAGGCTTTAAGTTAATTAGGCTTGATATCGAGCGAATTGCATTAATAGGGCCTTTTTAGATAAAAGGCCCTTGGAATCATACGCGTTACAAATAAAGTACAGCAGGGAAGACGGTTAGCGCTAATACAAAAACTAACCATTCTAAATTCCAGCGCTCTAAATGCCCCGTGAAATGTAGTGTCAACACAACAATGGCGACTACATAATAGATTGCAATAAGTAACATATAAGCTTAGGCCAAATCCGTATTATTGATATTCAACTGTGTTTATAACATTACACAGCTGTTTATTGTAATAAATCTTTGGCATCCCGTGCTAGTTAATTGCTTTTTTAGTCATTTTCGCGTAAATTCCACCCATTGCTAGGGGTCTTTAAAACAGCTAGGTGTTTTAAAGTGAGATACACCCTTTGAACCTGATGCGGGTTATACCGCCGTAGGGAATGCAGTTCACTGCGCTCCTTATGAGATTTGATTACTTGGAGCCAACCGTGAACACCATCGATAAAAATTTAGCCAAATTTTCCACCGAAACAGCCTCAGTAGACGAAGGCACAACGCAACCTTTTGCTAAATCACGCAAGGTTTACGTTGAAGGCAGTCGTCCTGATATCCGCGTTCCTTTCCGCGAAATCACATTAAGCGATACTGCATCGCAATTTGGTGCAGAAAAAAATCCACCAGTTATGGTTTACGATACATCAGGGCCTTATACCGATCCTGACATTGAGATTGATATCCGTAACGGTTTACCTGCGCTACGTGAAAATTGGATTATGGAACGCGGCGATGTTGAAGAGCTAGATGGTCCAAGCTCAGAGTTTGGGCAACAGCGTCAAACAGATCCAGAGCTGGCGGCGATGCGTTTTAATCTTTCACGTAAACCATTACGTGCGAAAAAAGGTAAGAACGTCAGCCAAATGCACTATGCACGCCAAGGTATCATCACACCAGAGATGGAATATATTGCCATCCGTGAGAACCAACGCCGCGAAGGCATGAGCGATATGTTACAAAAGCAGCATAAAGGTGAAACGTTTGGTGCCAGTATTCCAGATGTCATCACACCAGAATTTGTGCGTGACGAAATAGCCAAAGGCCGCGCGATTATCCCGCTGAACATTAACCATCCTGAAATTGAGCCAATGATTATTGGTCGTAACTTTTTGGTTAAAATTAACGCGAATATCGGCAACTCTGCTTTAGGTTCTTCTATTACAGARGAAGTTGAAAAAATGGTATGGGGTACCCGTTGGGGTGGCGATACAGTGATGGATTTATCAACTGGTAAAAATATTCACGAAACGCGTGAGTGGATCATCCGGAACTCATCAGTGCCTATCGGTACTGTCCCTATCTACCAAGCATTAGAAAAAGTGGATGGTAAAGCGGAAGACCTGACTTGGGAAATTTTCCGCGACACCTTAATTGAACAGGCGGAACAAGGTGTGGATTACTTCACCATCCATGCTGGTGTACTGTTAGCGTATATCCCAATGACGGCAAAACGCATGACGGGCATTGTGTCACGCGGTGGTTCTATCATGGCTAAATGGTGTTTAGCACACCACAAAGAATCTTTCCTTTATGAGCACTTTGAAGACATTTGTGAAATCATGAAAGCTTACGATGTCAGCTTCTCTTTAGGTGATGGCTTACGTCCTGGTTCTATTTATGATGCAAATGATGAGGCGCAATTTGCTGAACTTAAGACACTTGGCGAGCTCACTAAAATCGCTTGGAAACACGACATACAGTGCATGATCGAGGGCCCTGGCCATGTGCCAATGCATTTGATTAAAGAAAAYATGGAATTACAGCTTGAACATTGTGATGAAGCACCTTTCTACACTTTAGGCCCACTAACGACAGACATCGCCCCAGGTTATGATCACRTTACTTCTGGTATTGGTGCTGCCATGATTGGTTGGTATGGCTGTGCGATGTTGTGCTATGTCACCCCCAAAGAGCATCTAGGCTTGCCTGAAAAAGAAGACGTACGTGTGGGTATTATTACTTACAAAATTGCGGCGCATGCAGCTGACTTAGCCAAAGGCCATCCAGGCGCACAAATTCGTGATAATGCTTTATCTAAAGCACGTTTTGAGTTCCGTTGGGAAGATCAATTCAACCTTAGTTTGGATCCTGAAAAAGCGCAAGAATTTCACGATCAAACATTGCCACAAGATGGGGCAAAACAAGCGCACTTCTGCTCTATGTGTGGTCCGCATTTCTGCTCAATGAAAATCTCACAAGATGTACGTGATTATGCAAATGAAAAAGGCATTGGCGAGCAAGAAGCCTTAGAAAAAGGCATGCAAGAAAAAGCCATCGAGTTTGTGAAAAAAGGTAGTGAAGTGTACCAAAAAGTATAAATTACCTTAGTGTTCGATAATAAAAAAGCCAGCAGATGCTGGCTTTTTTCATTGTTACAATCACCCAAAAACAGGYTTTAAGTAAGGTGCATGCCTYTATGCTKACTAATAAAGGCAGCAGGGGTAATGAGAAATCTTTTCTTAAATGCAGTAATAAAGTTTGAAGGGTGACTATACCCAGCCATATAGGCCGCTTCTCCTATCGAGATATCTTCTAGCAATAGTGATTTCTTTGCCATCTCTAGCCKKCGCTGATGGCAGTAAACACTTACCGTAGTGCCATATGCTTTTTTAAATCGTCGCTGCAATGTGCTGACGCTTAAATTAAAGACCGTCGCGATTTCCTGTAACGAGTAATTTTTAGATAGCAATGCATCAACCTTTTTCTTTAAATAAGAATGATGTTGCGCACGYGGTGAAGAAACCGATTGGTTATCAATTTGCGCTATGTCTATTTGCTGTTCAAGCTCAGCCATACAAGCTAATAATAGCTTTATCGTTAATAGCTCGTCATTAATATTGTCGTATAACGTTTCACCCTTGTTTTTTTGTATAAGCTCACGCGCCTGTTTAACGATTTCTTTTGATGCTTTCCATGCAATAAATGCTGTTCCAACATTAAAAAGCTYATTGATGAGCTTGGTATCATTCGCATTTTGACATCTCGTTTCTAACCATGAGCGCTCAACGAATAAGTTTAATTTGCATATGTTCGTGCCTTTCTTAATCCGTCTTGTCAGCACTTCTGGCTCTGGCGAGATAATGGCGGAACATTCAACCGCCTGATTGCTAGCTGGCCCAAGCTGATATTCCTGGTTGGCCAGTGCAATATCGATCCGCCCCTCAAATAAGATGTTAAAACTTATGCAGGCAGGCAGCTCAACAAAGTTGCTAGCATTCTGTAACTCCATTGCCTGACTAACAT
This sequence comes from Methylophilaceae bacterium, assembly GCA_002401735.1. Lineage (GTDB taxonomy): Bacteria > Pseudomonadota > Gammaproteobacteria > Burkholderiales > Methylophilaceae. Next base: position 6,679 of record NVTX01000045.1, read on the forward strand.
GTGTGGACAGTCCGCCACTGTATCCGTGGAAGGTAAAGTCACCATCTAATAGTGCTTCGATATCACTATTAGAYGCACTATAAATACCGCCTAAACTATCTGCCATCTGTTGAAAATTATCACGCATTTTCTTTCCCTTCAAGAAAGGCAATGTCTAAAGTTCCAATGCCCCTGCTTACCGATATGACCATATTTAATAATCAATTAAAGATTTCTAATAACAGATACCCCGAAGCACACCAGYCTACATGATACCATTAATGAGAATCATTATCATTAATATTTCAGGGATCCACCATGCAACAAGAACGTTTTAAACTTAGACCAATTTACCTATTGGTCGCCAGTTTGCTAGCGACACCAGCTTTAGCTGAAGAAAAAGATATCGAATTAGAAGAAGTTGCCGTATGGGGAACGGCGGTGAGTGCTTCTTCTGTCCATTTTGGGGAGGATACATTTGCCATTAAGCAAGCYGACAATGTTAGTGACTTATTGCGGACAATCCCTGGTGTTGACGTAGGTGGGGCGCACTCTTTAAATCAGCGCATCACTATTCGCAGCATGGATGATAAGGACTTAAGAATTACCATTGATGGCGCGAATCAAAACACCTATATGTACCACCATATGGGCAATTTACAAATTCATGCTGATATCTTACAAGCCGTTAATATTGACGTCGGAACAAACTCCGTTGTGAATGGTGGCTTAGGTGGTGCCGTTAGGTTTGAGACCAAAACAGCCAAACAATTATTGCGTGACGGTGAACAATTTGGTGGCCGTGTACAAGCTTCATACGCTAACAATAAGCAAAATAGCTACTCGTTAACGGGCTATGGGCAAATCAGTGACAATGTCGACTTTCTTGCTTATTTCAACGATGTCAGCAAAGGCAACTTTGAAGTGGGTGGCGGTAAAATTAAAGATGCCAACAATATTGAAGTACCTAATACCAATGGCAAGGTCAAAGGCCTAGATGGTGATGTTGATGACATGTTACTCAAATTTGGTTGGGACATCAGCGCCAACCAGCGCCTCTCCTTTGGTTACGAGCGTTATCGTGATGAAGGTGATTACGCATACCGCCCAGATATGGGTATCGCTACAGATTTGGCAATTGCAGGCGGCGACCCCAATCAATTAACTTTTGATACTGAGTTTAGTCGTGATACGTACACACTAAACTATGACCTGGATTGGGGTGAAGCTAACACCATAAAAGTAACCGCGTTTAAAAATATTAGTGAATTCAAACGTGATGAACGTGCAATAGCCAGAACGCCAGATTTAGTTAAAGGCACCGCGACTAACACTGGTATCAATGTACTTGGAATGTCTGAATTAGGCACTGATATCATCCATACACTCACTTACGGTAAAGAAGTCATTAAGTACGATACGGAATACAAAGGTGATAATGTGCGCGCTACTGAAGACGCACTTAGTGTCGCAGTATTTATAGAAGATCGTATCGAYYTCAGTAATGGTTTAGCTTTTACGCCAGGCGTACGCTACAGCACTGTTGATTTAGATTCTACTGTTGTAGATGACAGATTTAGCAAGTTGACTGGTGCAATGGCCTTGGAATATCAAATCAACAACAACTTCTTAGTTAGGCTAAGCACAACACAACTATTTAAAGCACCAGAAATTGGTGAGGTGGTGATTGGTGCTGGTTTGTTCGACAAACCCAATAAGGACATTAATGAAGAAACTGGTTACAACACCGAGTTAGCCTTTGCTTATCAAGATAAGATCTTAGGTGCGGATAACTTCACCAGTGGTGTTACATTTTTCCAAACGAATATTGATGATTATATTTACGATAATGCTGTCGTACCAGGCGGCACCGGGCCCAGAGACGTATGGAAAGACAATGTTGGCGATTTAAAACTATATGGTTACGAAGCTTATGTTGGGTACGATATCAACAACTTAAGAACGTTGCTCGCATTCTCTACAGCGGATAGTGAGTTGGATGCATTCAACCAGTACAGTGTATTAGATAAAGCTAGGCTTGACCGCACGCAAGGAGATACCATTAGCTTCAACCTTGATTACGGCATTCCTATATGGGATTTAGCATTGCATTGGGACTTTCAATATGTAGGTGGCCTCAGAGCAAAAACAGATTTAGATGGCGTTGCTGCTGACGATAACTCTAAAGATAGTTTCAACATCCACAACATTTCTGCAAGGTGGTCACCTAAACAGGTGAAAGGTTTGGATCTAACCGTCGGCATCGACAATCTATTTGATGAATATTATGCATCGCAGTCATCTCGTACGGGGAGCACAACCCATCCGGTATTTGGCAGCTTATACCTTCTAGACTACGAGCCAGGCAGGAATGTGAAAATGACCGTTTCATATCAGTTTTAATTCAATTTAATAAAGGGTATTTTTAGGTCCGCCAGTTGGTGGGCCTATTCTCGTTTATGCGTCATAGCGTCCAATTTAAAAAACAATTTTTTGTAATTAGCCGATGGCTACATATTTATGTGGCCATGACTTTTTTTACTCTACTGCTATTTTTTTGTGTGACCGGCATTACGCTAAACCATACCGACTGGTTTAAAGATAAAAGCAATACTCAAATACATACCCTTACATTACCAAAAAATGTATTACTAACTTTGCAAGCAGAAGACACACCAGAGCTTGCATCGACACAAGCGTTTATTGAAGCTGAAACCAAGCTGGCAAACCCCCGTTCCATTGATATGGATATAGATGCAGGTGAAATCAGTTTTGATTACCCACTGCCGGCAGGCTATGCCTTTATTACTGTTTATATTGCGTCGGGGAAAGTAGAAGTTGAGCACAAAGAAGGGTCGCTCATCATGTTATTAAATGACTTACATAAAGGACGACACACTGGCATTGCATGGTCATGGGTGATCGACATTACTGCCATTGCCATTTCTATTTTTTCGCTGACCGGCTTAGTGATTTTATTTCAGCATAGTAAAAAAAGAAATCGAGGCTTAATCATGGTCGCCATGGGCTTTATTTTACCGGTGATTGCTTACTTTATATGGGTGCCATTTTTGAGCATTCACTAATCAGGTTGGATGGATAAATGAATAAATTACTTTTTGTGATTCTTATGATGGCTTTGAGTAGCCCTGCAATTTCTGAAACGGTCACAGTTAACGTCACTGTGCCGATTATTAATGAAGAGCCTTATCACCGGCCCTACATGGCAGTGTGGATAGAAACCCCAGAACGCATAGGCGTTAAAACACTGGCTGTCTGGCATGAGAAGAAAAAGTGGCTAAAAGATTTACGCCAGTGGTGGAGAAAACTTGGCCGAGAAAATAGTGCGCATTACGATGCCGTGACTAAGGCCACCCCTAAACCTGGCGATTACCAGCTTGAATGGAATGGAAAAGATACGGCTGGAAACCCGTTAGCCGCAGGTTATTACTTTGTATGCATTGAGGCTGCACGTGAAGATGGCGGACGTGACTTTATCAAACAAAAGATCCAGCTCGGTATGCATACACCACAAACTTATGTATTAGATGCAAAACCTGAAATTGGCCCCATTCGTATTCATATTAAATAAAGGATTAATCATGAACCATAGACTTAATATAGTGAAAATCATACTCTTCGTAGTCACAGCATTATTGAATGTAAACGCACAAGCACACAGCCGTTACATTATCCCGACGCATACAGTCCTTTCCGGCGAGAAAGCACAGCATGTCACCTTATCAGCCAGCATCTCAAATGATATTTTTCATCACGACATGCCGCTGGGTGACGATGGAAATGGTGCCGTTTCTGGCCCACTAAAAGAAATTTTCAAAAAATTAAACTATATGGTGACAGAGCCTGATGGACAAAAGAAACCCATGACTTGGCATGCTTATGCGCGCCACTCCGTTGCTGATTTAACAATGGAAAAATCAGGTACTTATCARGTATCAATAGAGCAGCCTGCTTTACGCATGACTACGTTTAAAAAGGCAGATGGCAAGCCTGGCCGTGCTTTTGGCGCTATGCAACCACCAAAAGATGCGACTGACATTGTGAAACGCGAGGTTAGTGCGCGTGTTGTCAGCTACGTGACTTATAACAAACCAAACAGAACAGCATTAATGCCGACTGGCAAGGGTTTAGAACTGTCTGGTGAGAGCCACCCAAATGATTTATTCGTAAACGAAGAAGGCCATTTTCGTTTACTTTTAAATGGTGAAAGCGCTGGCAATGTGCAAATCAGCATGACAAAAGCCGGCACTAAACATCGTAATCAACGTGAAAAACGATCTATCTTAACAGATACAAATGGCTATTTTAATCTCAAGTTTAGTGCGCCAGGATTTTACTTGTTGGAAGCAGAAAAAGACATTAAAGCCGATTCAGAGTCAACCATTGATTACTATCATCACAGCTTGTWTATCACGCTTGAAGTGTTTCCAGAATAAGCAATAAATACCATTCCTAAGTTATTAATCACTAACTAGTGATTAATAACTTAGCCAACCAGTTAACAATTTGAAACAATTATATCGCCATGCGCCCTTATAATAAAAGCTTCTAATTAGCGCTAGAATGACCGCAACAATGTCAAATAATGTTGAACCAATTGATTGGAGTACGCCCAACTGGAGCCGAGAAAAGCCGAGAAAATTCTGGGATCCTAGTCGCAAACTACTTAAAGCCATTAGACAGTATCAGGCTTTAAAAAAAACAAATAACCCCATCAATCGCCTTAGAACCATACTAATCGTACTTCGATATCGATTTTGGACGACAGTTAGCGGCGCTGAAATAGACCTATCCTGTCAAATCGGCGGTGGATTACTATTACCGCATCCCAATGGGATCGTTATTCACCCTGGGTCAACCATTGGTCCAAACTGTATGCTCTTTCAGCAAGTGACGCTCGCAGGCGTCGTAGCGCTTGGGTGTCACGTCGACGTTGGTGCTGGCGCTAAAATATTAGGCCCCTTAACCATACAGAACCATGTCAGTGTGGGTGCCAATGCAGTGGTGACTAAGAACGTTGAAGAAGGAGACACGGTAGTAGGCATCCCAGCACGAAGTATCAAAAAAAAGAAAWNACWKWSMWTRGKMKTSKMNGGTARAMYNTATWMKNAKAYTMRMARWKYRWTYGMTNNNTCTMTTKMRCTYWMRMMKRYAMAWNNAAANGCCTCGCGTCATATTAATCATCTTGGAGAATTCAATGCACGTATCATTCGAAGAAGCGCAACAAATTGTTGATAGCGCCGTCAAAAAATCAATAGAACTCGGGGTTAAAATGTGTATCGCCGTATTAGACTCTGGTGGCAACATCAAAGCGTTTGCTCGCATGGATGACGCTTGGGTTGGTAGCAGCGACATTGCAATTAAAAAAGCAAAAACAGCTTGTTACTTTGCCATGCCATCTGGTGAAATTGGTAAATTGTCAGTTCCTGGCCAACCACTATTTGGTATTGAACATTCCAACGATGGCTTAATTACTTTTCCGGGCGGTGTCCCTATTGTTGATAAAGAGGGTAACTTAATTGGTGCCGTTGGCGTCAGTGGCGATACGGTTGAAAATGACCATACTGTTGCTGTTGCTGGTGCAACAAGATGTGGCAAATGTGATATGCCTGAGCATCCATGGCGTACATAAGTTAGCTTTAAGTTAACAATGGTTTAGGGAGCCTTCCCTAAACCATCTTTCACACACCATTAGAAAATAAACCTTATTTTCTTAATCTTATTAGTCCCGTTTTAGTCAAATGTAAAAATTCATTATTCTCCGTGCCGTCACCTGTGGACACTTGTATTATCTGTAATTAGTTGTACACTTAATTCTACATTTCCATACACATTCAGGGGAGTACCATGGACTTTTCAACACTATTTAATAGTTTACAAGGCCAATTAGGGCAGCATTTGCCAGGCATTTTTGGCGCACTCGCGGTGCTTGTCGGTGGGTGGTTAATCGCCGTGCTGGTACGTGCAGGGCTCAATCGATTTTTAAACATGGTTGGCATCAATAAGAGAATCTCCGAAAGTACGGGGCAAGAAGTTGACCTAGCATCTGGCATCTCCTTAGGCGCATTTATCCTGATCTTATTAATTACGCTTATTGGCGTTTTTAGCAGCCTGAATTTACAAGCGGTCTCTGCGCCATTTAATGTGATGGTGACACAGATTTTTGAATATTTACCTCGCATTTTTGCTGGGCTTATTTTGTTAGCCATTGCAGCAATCACTTCTACGTCTGGAGTTGGCGTTTCAATCCAAAGTAAATCTGCACCATGCTGTAAACTCGTTACACAATCTAAAATAACTCTGTCTATGTTCGTGCCAGCTCTAAAACGATACAAACCGTTTGGTAAACGAACAGGACGAACCAATTTTCCATCTCTTTTTAAGAGAACATCATTTATCTTTGATGAATAGGTTGTTTTTTAAATGTTTATT
>NVTX01000046.1 GCA_002401735.1 Methylophilaceae bacterium
CGGAAGACACTTTAGCTTACTTAAAAACAACACCCAATGTTTGGGAAAAATATCAATTAAACCTAGACTCACCAAAAGAGATGCAGTCAACGTTAAATAAATTAACCGAACAATTAAATGTAACAAAAAGCGAAGCCATCAGCTTGGGCTTATGGAATGAGAATGACAAAGAAATGGTAGAGTCACTCGAAAAAACAGGCCGCATTAACATTCCTGTTTGGCGACATGCTGTCATCAACTACCCTCACCCAGCATTAAAAAGTGGCTTAGTCATTATCGATACCCCAGGGCTTGATAAGCTCAATGCCGAACCTGAATTAATGCTAAACAACATTCCCAACTCGGATGCTGCTATCTTTTTAACCGCTGCAGACACTGGCATTACAACGAATGATGCAAGCATTTGGAACGATTTTATTAAGAATAGAATCAAGCATAAGTTTGTTCTACTCAATAAAATTGATGTTTTATGGGATGGATTAAAAACAAAACAAAGTCTTGCCAATGCGATCGATAGACAAGTCAATATGACCGCTCTCCAGCTAAACACAACACCAGACATTGTTTTCCCCATTTCAGCACAACAAGCTTTAATCGCAAAAACACATAACAACATCGACCAACTAACCGAGAGCAATCTCTTAGCCTTTGAACAAGCGCTAGGAGACCAAATAGTCGAAGCGAAACATGAACTTTTAGGCAAGACCATTGCGAGCGAATGCAGTGTCATGATTAAGGCCTCTCGAAAAATAGTGCAGCAACGCCGTTTAAGCTTACTAGCCCAAATAACAGAACTAAAAGACCTAAAAGGCAGCAATGCCAACGAGACACAATTGATTCTTAAAAAAGTCATTGCAGAGAAGAAGCGTTATGAGGCATCGATCCCGACATTCAACCTTGCGAATGAGAAAATTTCAAAACATGGGAAAAAACTACTTAAGCATTTAAGTGTTGCCTACTTAGACTCTTCTATTAAAAAGAGTCGTAAAGAAATTGGCGATAGCTGGACGACAGTCGGTTTAAATCAAGGCATGCGCAATGTAATGAAACAAGCCAATGAGCTTGCGGACTACGTAACTGCCGAAAGCAAAAAAATTAAAAAGCTAGCCGATAGCGTTTATGATGTGTTTCAGTCAAAACATGGATTTGAAATATTTGAGGCGCCTGAATTAGACATGTCTGATTTTCTAAAAGATATGCGGCATCTAGAAAATATTACGGATGAATTCTGCAGAGACCCGATTAATGTCATGACAGAAAAACACTTTCTAATCCGCAAATTTTTCCTAGGCTTAGGCACGCGAAAGCAAAAAATATTTGAACATGCGCGTAAAGAATGTGAGCATTGGTTATTGGATGTACTGAGCACCCTAAAATCACAGATGGCGGAACACAAATCCACACTCACATCACGCACTAAAAATCTCATGAAAGCAAATGACAGCGCCAAGGCGTTAGATAAGCAATTAATTGCCATCGAAATAGAATATGCTCGGCTCTCTAAAGAGAGTAAAGCAATGGATACCATGTTATTGCACATTGTCACAGTCATGCAATCAGCGAGAAAAACACAGCAAATGATGGAAAAAGGTAAGTTAAGTGCAAGTGGAAACTTAAATATGCCAGCGCTATCACTGGGATTCTCTTCTAACAAACCCAACAATGAAACATTATCAGCGTAGCTATTGTCGTAAGCTTAGCTCCACACCACATCAAACACTTCACGTGGGTACTGACTATCCACTTGGAGCACGACACGCTTATTAATAAAGTCTGACAAGTTTGCGAGACTTTGCGACTCCTCATCCTGTAGCAAACCAATCACACTTGGTGAAGCAATCACCTTAAATTCTTTGGCTTCAAACTGTTTCGATTCACGTAATAGCTCTCGCATGATTTCATAGGCAATCGTTTGTGAGGTCTTATACTCACCTCTACCTTGGCAAACATCGCAAGACTCACACAGCAAATGTGCCAAACTTTCGCGCGTACGCTTACGCGTCATTTCAACCAAGCCTAATTGCGTAAAGCCATTCACACTTGTTCGCGCCCGATCAACACTGACCGCTTTATTTAGCTCATCAAGCACTTTTTCGCGTTGCGCATCTTCATCCATATCAATAAAATCAATAATGATAATGCCGCCTAAATTACGCAACCTCAACTGACGTGCAATACATTGCGCCGCTTCAAGATTCGTTTTAAATATCGTATCGGAGAGGCTTTTTCCACTCACAAAACTACCGGTATTAACATCTACTGTCGTCAGTGCTTCTGTTTGATCAAAAATAAGATACCCGCCAGACTTAAGGTCTACTTTACGCAAGAAAGCGAGCTCGAATTCTTTTTCAATATTRTAAAAATCAAAAATTGGACGCTTGCCTTGATAATGACTCAATGGCTTAAGCGCATTAACCACATACAACTCTGCAAACTCTTTCATTAGTGTGTAAGTCTCTTTTGAATCAACACGGATATTGACAGTGTTGGCATTGACGACATCTCGCAAAACACGCCTTGGCAAACTTAAATCATAAAAAATGAGCGAGCGCTCAGTAGCCACTTTGCTGTCGACTTGAATCTTTGACCATACTTTCTCTAAATACGCGATGTCTGAAAGCAGTTCTTCATCCGTCGCATTTTCAGACATGGTGCGAATAATAAAGCCCCCACTTCTGTTTTCTGGCAGCAAGTTTATTAAGCGATTGCGCAATAACTCTCGCTCTTCTTCATCTTCAATCCGTTGTGATACGCCAATATGGTCTTGATACGGCAACAATACTAAAAAGCGTCCAGCAATACTGACCTCAGTGGTAAGGCGCGCACCTTTTGTCCCGATAGGCTCTTTAATCACTTGTACAATGATCAATTGCCCTTCATGCAARACCTCTTGTATCGGCTTTCCTGCCTGTGTACTGTCGTCGCCCTGACACGCTTTGATATCTCCAGCATGCAAAAAGGCAGCACGCTGCAAWCCTAYCTCTACAAACGCGGACTGCATCCCTGGTAATACACGACACACTTTACCAAAGTAGATATTGCCGACGATACCTAAAGAGGAACTACGCTCTATGTGCAATTCTTGCGCGACACCATGTTCCAACACTGCCACGCGTGTTTCTTGTGGCGTTACATTAATCAGTATCTCTTGTCCCAATATATACTCTTCTTAAATTGATAAAATATGGTTTTAAATTATTTGGYCGCTACTTTATTGATCAGTTGCACTGTTTCAAACAAAGGCAATCCCATAACGCCTGTGTAGCTACCCTCAATGTGCTTTACCCAAGCGGCKGCTCGACCTTGTATCCCGTAACTACCCGCCTTATCTCGATGCTCGCCAGAGGCGATATACATATCAATCATCCCTGCTGTYAGCCGCATCATTTCAACCTCTGTTGTGCTCAACACTACCTTGGCTTTTTCTTTGAAACATACAGCCACTGCAGTATGCACTTCATGCTTCTTGCCTGATAGTTTTTTCAACATCTTTATCGCATCGTCATCATTTTCTGGCTTACCCAGTACTTCACCATCTAAGCACACGGTCGTATCTGCTGCCAAAACAGCTAAGTGAGAATACTCCCGCTTCATACTCGTTACTGTTGCCAAAGCTTTTTCTCGTGCCAGCCGCTTAACATAATTAGCGGGCAATTCATTTACCCGAACAGATTCATCAATATCAGCAGGTAGGACGATGCAATCAACACCAACTTGCTTCAGCAACTCTATCCGACGTGGGCTTCTAGAAGCCAAAATGACCATTTGTATATTCGTTTTTTTTGTCATGCCGATACTTTAATTGACTCTATTCATATTGCCAAATGATTAAATGCTTAAAGTCTCTTTTTTTAAGCAGTATCCGCAATGTGCAGCTTAGCGTAAAATAGCAAACGTACTATATAAAAGAATATGAATGTGAAAAAAGAAATTTGGAAACCCAACGCAACGGTTGCAGCTATTATTGAACAAAACGGTCAGTTTTTGTTAGTAGAAGAAACCACCAGCCGTGGCAATCGTTTTAACCAGCCGGCCGGTCACTTAGAAGATAATGAAACCATTACACAAGCCGTGATTCGTGRAACGTTGGAAGAAACAGCATACGACTTTATTCCTGAAACATTACTCGGCATCTACCATTGGAAGCATGACCACAATGACACGACATACCTCCGCTTTGCCTTTATTGGAAAAGTCAGCAATCACTATCCTGAGCAACCACTAGACAAAGGCATTCTTAGGGCAGTATGGATGGGCATTGATGAAATTCGTGAAAAGCAAGCCCTTATGCGTAGTGACCAAGTACTCACCTGCTTTGAGGATTACCTCGCAGGCAAACATTATCCATTAGCATTAATTACACATTTATGAGCAAACAAAAAGTAATCGTTGGTTTATCTGGCGGCGTTGATTCTTCCGTCACCGCCATGCTATTAAAGCAGCAAGGCTATGACGTAACTGGCCTTTTTATGAAAAACTGGGAAGATGATGACGATGACGAGTATTGCGCTAGCAAACAAGATCTAATTGATGCGGTTGCGGTTGCAGACAAGCTAGATATAGACATTGAAGCCGTTAACTTTAGTAAAGAATATAAAGATAGAGTATTTGCAAACTTTTTATCAGAATACGAGGCTGGCCGCACACCCAACCCTGACATTCTTTGCAATGCCGAGATCAAGTTTAAAGCCTTCTTAGAGCACGCGATGAGTTTGGGTGCAGATTTAATCGCAACAGGTCATTACGCACAAGTGCGTGAAAACCCACTCAAGGCTGGTAGTTACCAACTATTAAAAGCTGATGATGGTAGTAAAGATCAAAGTTACTTTTTACATCGCTTAAATCAAGCGCAATTAAGCAAAACATTATTTCCACTAGGTAAATATTTAAAACGTGAAGTCCGTGAAATGGCACGTGATGCTGGCTTAGCAAATGCGGAGAAAAAAGACTCTACTGGTATTTGTTTTATTGGCGAACGACCTTTYCAAGAATTTTTACAACGCTACCTACCAAAAAAACCTGGCATCATTAAAACGCCGGAAGGGAAAACAGTCGGCCAGCATGATGGCTTAATGTATTACACCCTTGGCCAACGGCAGGGCTTGAAAATTGGTGGTAGCCGAGACAGCACGGGCGAGCCTTGGTTTGTTGCAGCCAAAGATATGGCGACCAATGAACTCATCGTCGTGCAGGGTCATGAACATCCATTACTCCTTAATGATGGTTTAAAAGCGAGCCAGTTGCATTGGATTAGTGAAGAGGACCCTGAAACAAATTGGGTCTATGCAGCAAAAACACGTTACCGCCAGCCGGATGCGCCATGCGAAGTTGATGCCATTAGTAAAGATGAAGTAGACATTCGCTTTGGGCAACTGCAGTGGGCAATTACCCCTGGGCAGTCTGCTGTCATTTATGAAAGCAATGTGTGCCTTGGTGGCGGCATCATTACTAGAGCAATTTAAAACTAAGGAATAAAGATGCCGTTTGTTGGTCTTGGGTTACACATTTTAATTGCGCTATTTTTTGCCGTACATGCAATGAAAACAGGTCGTTCTACTTACTGGTTATTTATCCTGTTCTCATTTCCACTGTTCGGTAGCATTGTCTATTTCTTTGTCGAATATTTACCGTCATCAAAAGTGGAGCGCGGTGTTAAACAAGTATCGAACAAAGCGCTTCAATTACTCGACCCAACTCGAGAGCTCAGAGAGGCCAAGCAAGCCTTTGAATTAACACCAACGATTCAAAACAGAATGCGCCTTGCTGCTGCATTAGACAATGCTGGAGAATACGAAGAAGCTGCGCGCCAGTTCGATGCCTGCTTAGAAGGCCCTTTTGCACAAGATTCGGAAGTTTGTTTCGGTGCGGCTAAAGCGAAGCTTCACATAAAACAGCCGAAACAAGCCATACAACTACTACAAGACCTAAGAACGAGAAACGCTGAGTTTCGACCTGAACAGTTAAGTCTYTTATTAGCGCAGTGTTATGCTGAAAATGATGATAATGAAAATGCACGCAAAGAATTTATTTATGCCTATCAAACATTTGGCAGTGCAGTGGCGCAAGCGCAATACGGCATTTGGGCTGCGAACACTGGGGACATCACAACTGCCGAGCGCCTAAAATCAGACTTAGATAAAGATTGGAAACGCTGGAACAAACACTCCAGAAACATCCATAGCCGTTTATTCAAGGCGCTAGATGAAGCCATTGCTTCATCTAAGTSCAACGAACCGTAATTACTGAACGGGTACCGTCTCTTTAAAACTTGGGCGCTTGCTTAATATCGTATAGTGCTTAGCTAAGCTAGGATACTTATCCTGCCAATTCAAATGCGTCAGTCGCAAACCAACATAACCTAGCATGCAACCAAGCGCAATGTCTGCCAAACTAAAGGTTTCATTAACGCACCACTTCTTTTTGCTAATATCATTATTGAGTACGGTCAAGCCATTTTTTACCTTAGTCAGCTGCTTTTCAATAAAAGCTTCAGACTGTTGCTTTTCTGGTTTACGCTGCTCCAACATAATGCCAACCGTTGCATCGCAAACACCATCTGCAAGTGCTCCCCAACGAATAACGTCTATCCTTAATCGCGCCTCACTTGGCATTAACTTAGAAACAGGTGTCCGTGCATCAAGATACTCGATAATGACACGAGAATCATACAAACCAACATCATCATCCAAAATGAGCACTGGCACTTTCCCTAAAGGATTGTATTCAAAAATTGGCGAGTCTGGCACACCTAATACCACTTCTTCAAGTGTAATATCAATATGTTTTTCAAGCGCCACAATTCGCACTTTACGTGCATAGGGACTATTAAGGGTATATAACAATTTCATACAATGACTACCAAGTTTTAAAATTCTAGCTGCATTATAATGCAAATATGAACTCACCTCTATTTACACAGTATTATCCTCGTGACAGCCAACAATTTTCTGACCTAATTAACACACAAATTAGTAATGCGTTAGCTGAAGATATTGGTGCTGGCGACTTAACCGCTGCATTAGTGCCAGCAAAACAAACCAGTGCAACCATTATCTCGCGTGAAAAAGCGATCCTTTGCGGAACGGACTGGGTCAACGCCTGCTTTCAGCAGTTAGACTCAGAGGCGCAAATAAACTGGCAGGTTAAAGAAGGCGAGCAAGTGAATGAGAACCAAATATTATGTGAAATTCAAGGCAATGCTCGCGCATTACTTAGTGCTGAGCGCTGCGCATTAAATTTTTTACAAACACTCTCTGCAGTGGCAACACATACGCAGCAATATGTTGTTGCGATTAAAGGGACAAAAGCACAAATATTAGACACACGAAAAACATTACCCGGCTTACGTTTAGCACAAAAATATGCCGTCACCGTTGGCGGCGGATTTAACCAACGCATTGCTTTGTATGATGGTATTTTAATTAAAGAAAACCATATTGCTGCAGCGGGAACAATTGTTGCCGCACTARAGCAGGCATTTGCATTGAATACGAATGCAAGCATACAAATTGAAGTGGAAAGTTTGACTGAGTTGAATGAAGCGCTAGCAGCTGGGGCATCCAGCATATTACTTGATGATTTTAGTTTAGAAGACATGCGTACCGCTGTACAAACGACAGCTGACAAGGCATTATTAGAAGCCTCTGGTAATGTTAATTTAACAACTGTCCGCCAAATTGCAGAAACAGGTGTGGACCGCATTTCCATTGGCGCTTTAACAAAAAACATTCAGGCCATTGATTTGTCGATGAGAATCCAATAGCATTGAACTTAATCATAATCAAAGTACTCAACATCAGTTATGGTAAAAAAACCTAGTAGCATCAAGAATAAGAATAAAATGAACCTAGGCGAGTTCCTTCGCATGCTCGTCAATGCTGGAAAGATTGAGAAGGAAACAGCAGAAAAACTCTATAAAGATCGAAAATTAGATAGCTCTAATTTACACCCGATTATTATCGCCGGCGAGCAAAAATGGAAAGACTTACAGTCGCCACATAAACTCATGAATGCAGATTTTCTTTCGCGCTGGTTGGCCGTTGAATCTGATCATGAGTTTTTTCACATAGACCCGCTAAAACTAGACTTCACATCTGCTTCAAAAATGGTCTCGAAGGCCTATGCGCAGAGACTAAAAATCATGCCTATCTCGATTAAAGGTGATGAGGCAGTTGTTGCAACCGCAGACCCATACCACACGGATTGGATTCCTGACCTAGAACGTATTCTAGGAATGACCATTAAACTCGTGGTTGCCAAYSYNGCYWGMNATCAWWMKWTAKYWMMYWSAWRNNTTTAYANACKKRGYKKSNATCKMYMGMYYNNARGCMARYYKWTYWARMGMYRKMNATMWYSYMRNGSGNTGCMWWRTWKYRRGYMANCNTTGTCRARMWRSRTRMWGWTWWWAACTTMNNTGCCMWYGNNCWGCWTKTWRTWAASNTTGYTRMNTTRGMKATTCAAATATGCATTCGAACAAAGGGCAAGTGACATCCACTTAGAGCCACGGCGTGAAATGGGAACGATGCGCTTTAGAATTGATGGTGTATTACATCAAGTCTATCAACTCCCGGCTAATATCATGAATGCCATCACCAGCAGAATTAAGCTACTTGGCCGCATGGATATGGTTGAAAAACGCCGCCCGCAAGATGGTCGCATCAAAACAATTAATAGTGATGGCACTGAAATCGAACTCCGCTTATCGACAATGCCAACTGCTTTTGGTGAAAAACTCGTCATGCGTGTCTTTACACCAGACATCATTGTGCAAGACTTTGTTAAACTAGGTTTCTCTAAGAAACAAGCTAAGTTATGGGGTGAATGGACTAAGCATCCCAACGGCATTATCTTAGTAACAGGTCCTACTGGCTCTGGAAAAACCACCACACTTTATTCCACGCTTAAACAGCTAGCAACATCTGAAGTGAATGTAAGCACGGTGGAAGACCCGATTGAAATGATTGAACCTGCATTCAATCAAATGCAAGTGACGACGAATATTGGGCTCGACTTCTCGCAAGGTATTCGCACACTCATGCGACAGGATCCTGACATCATTATGATCGGTGAGATTCGTGATATTGAAACAGCGGACATGGCAATTCAAGCCGCATTAACAGGTCATTTAGTCCTCTCAACATTACATACCAACGATGCGCCTGCAGCAGTAACTCGTTTATTAGATTTAGGTGTTGCCTCTTATTTAATTCATTCAACGGTACTAGGTATCATGGGGCAACGGTTAATACGTACCTTATGTCCTACTTGTAAGGCACCAACTGAAATATCTGATATTGAATGGGCAGCTGTGACGCGTCCGTTTAAAGCCACCAAACCGAAAACAGCAATGAAAGCTGTTGGATGTTTAGAATGTCGAAACACAGGCTTTAGAGGTCGTAGTGGTATCTATGAAATGTTAACAATCACACCCAAACTACGTAAGTTAATTACGCCGAACACTGAGTTAGCGGAAATTAGAAAGCTAGCGTACCAAGAAGGCATGCAACCTCTGATGTTAAATGGTTTAGAAAAAGTCGCTGCAGGACTCACCACCATTGAGGAAGTTCTAAAAGTCGCTCCACACTTAGATGAATAACCCCTAGATAAACGTTACATAACACTCAATGTGATTATGAATGTAAGCACGGTTGAAATGCCAATCAATCCCGTCRTGATTAAACGAGACCCACGCATTTTTGTCCAAAGAAGCACGCCCGTAATTGAAAGTATCAGGATTGCACCAGCAATAGAATCAGCCAGCAGCACCCAAGCGACATTTGCGCCAACCCCTTTATGCATACGCATAATAAAGCCCCAAGCATTCGTTTCTTCACGCTTAACCGTAGCAAACTTATTCCCTACGACATACGCCGCCTTAACCCGTGCTTGAGGCAGGTTGAAGCTAAGTTCAAGCGTTTCCGGCTGCTTAACTGATTTATTCATAAATTTCGCATCTGAACCAACTTTACTCAATTGCCGACCTTTTTGAGGCCTAGGTTTTGATGGCGCATGTTGAATGTCTAATTCAGCCTGAATGAATGTAGCAAATTCCTTTCTATTTTTAGGAAAAAGACTGGGAACTTGTAATTCAATCTCAGTCACCTCCATCTGCGCAGCAGGAATTTTCATCACAGTCCTGTGATTAAGCAGAAACCCACTAACCCCAAATAACAGGCCTAGCAATGCTCCCCATAGGCCTAGCCAACCATGAATTTTTCTCAATAACCTAAGGGTTTTTCCACGCTTAGCATTTCTTTGTGCGAGTGTTTTCGCCATTTCTTAATCCTTAAATTTATTCTGAATTTCCATAAACTTATGTTTTTTTAATATCAGTTCAGATACGAAAACGCTATTGCAAGTAAGCTATCAATTTCATTATTCATTGGTGTTTGTTGCCATATATTTTGTGTGCTTCTATCTAATTTAGAGGTAATGCAGAGACATGAATTATGCGGAAGGGAAMGAGCGGGAACTGCTAGTGCTTGGCGCACATSCCGATTTAATTGAGAATGCACYAGTGTGTCGTTTAGTTATTTATGCTTATTTTTAAAATACCTGAGCTTGTTATTTAATAATGCTTAATGTCGTTTTATGACGCGTTATTTCATACTTCACACCTTCAAACTCGCCACCAACCTCTTCAATATGTGACGCTTGAATAAGATACAAACCATCCCAAGGCTTTTCAATAAGCACCTCTCCTGCTTCATTCGTTTTCAGTTCGCGCGCCCATTTATTTGGCGCGGTTACGATGATATTTGTTTTTACTAATGGCTTGCCTTTAAAGCTAACTTTAAAGGTGTTCTTAGCGACAGGCTGAATATCAAGCACCAATTCAGATGGGGCCTCTTCGTCTGCAACTGCATAACGTGCATATTGCATTGACTTGGCTTTAGGCACTTTAGGGTCTTTTTTAGAAGTACGCACTTTAAATTTAACTGCTTGTGCAATAAGGGCTTGTGGACTTGTCACTGCCTGCTTTTTATTTGTCAGTAGTAAAAAGTTCGATTGCCTAGTAAAGCTATAGTGATCTTTCATATTGGGTGTTAGCGATGATATTTTCAAATCAGTCACCTTATCCAGCTTGCCCCCTGTTTCTTCACGTAAGTCACCTTCATATTCACCAAAACACAAGTGTATTTCACCTGCAATTGGTTCAATCCATATAGCATGCGCCTGCACGCTTGTGCTTGCCATAACTCCCAACGCAATAAATAGCTGGACTAAATTAAGCATATTTAATTTCACCGTATTACCTCCCATAATATTTTGCTGGCTTGAGGCATAGACCGCTGACTGGCTGATTAGAATAATTTTCTAACTGACAAAATACATGGTTAATGTTTGTCATTTGAAAATATTAATTAATAATGATAATAGTTATCATTTGTAATTGCAACAAGTTTGTCATAAAACATAATCACTTGTTATTCAATTACTTAAGTCATTGTAGGGGAATAAATTACAAATCAGCATCCTCAGCTTTCTGCCATTTGCAGCAAATAGCAGAAAAGACGGGATGCGTCTATAGCGTCTTTGCAATTAGCCTTACGAAATATAAAGATGAGGCAATCCTGTACGCAAAGCAGCAAGGCTTAACCCGATTGATGCGTTACGCTATCAGTAAGGATTCAATCAATACTGGCTAATGTGCTTGTTTCTTTCAACTTTTTTTCTAATGCTTTGACCTTATCCAATGCCGTTACTCCAAAAGCAAAGCCGATAATACCAAAAACCATCCCTAGCATTCCAAACGTTTCCATTGATGTTCATCCTATATTAATGGTTAATAACCTACGTCACTTTTTGAAACGTGGTCGTTAACTAAATAGTTGTTAACAGCCTTTTTAGCGTAACTGGCAATATCACTCTGCTGAATTCTCTTACCCGCATTTATCTCATCAGCATAATTAAATAATGGCAGAAATAACCCTGGTGTTGCATGTAAATGCATAGGCTTATTTAGCTGAGATTGCTGTGCCCATTGTTTACGGACTTCACGCCAAAATGGCTCAGTGTTTTCAAAATAGACATCTCCTAAAGAGAAGTCATAGCCTTTAATCCGCTCATACCGGTTATAGCCAAATTCGCGTGCAATCACGGGATTCACTACATCAACTTTTGCTTGTTTTTTATTATTGTCTAACACCACTTTATTATTTCGCTGCTCATGCACCCATCCCATAGGTAAAATAATATGGCTATTCTCGCCCAATAACAACTGATAGTCTTTACGTACACTATATTCACGACGCGGCAGTGGCCGCCATGTATCTGGACTGTTCCAGCTTGAATAGTTTCCTAAGTGCTGCCAACTAGCAACGCCACCATAACGCGGAGAGTCATCCACTTGATACACAGTTTGTGACCAGGATTTTTTTTGCTGGGAAGGCGAAACCGCTTCTACTTCCCATGTTTTGTATCCTTTATACATAAGTACTTGCTTAGGTTGATACTGCCAATCTTGACGCCAATGTTTAGTCAACATCGGTTTGTTCTTAGTTCCGTCTTTGTTTATGGTTTGCATGACCAATATATGCTGTAATGAAATGAAATCCGGCTTGTTTTCCAACACATA
>NVTX01000047.1 GCA_002401735.1 Methylophilaceae bacterium
ACACGGCATCAACTGCAATGAGTTTACGTTTGGCTTTGCTAGCCTTCAATAGCTGTTCTAATGCATGCACATCATTGTGTGCAAAGCGATGAAATTTAGCCAAAGAGAAATAGCTGCCATCATTCAAACAAGCATGGTTGAGCTTGTCGGCAAAAATGGCATCATCCCGACCCGTCAATGCGGCTAATGCCCCAATATTGGCCATATAGCCTGTGGAAAAAAGCATTGCCGCTGGCATGTCTACAAACGTTGCCAGCTGCTTTTCTAAATCATCATGGTAACGGTGGTGTCCAGTAATGAGGTTAGATGCGCCACTACCAACGCCCGCCTCCCCTGCTGCTACTTGCATGGCGGCAATCAGCGCGGGATGATTAGCTAAGCCTAGATAATCATTACTGCAAAAAGATAAATACTGTTGATTATTTGTCTTAATGGTTTCAGCTTGCGGTGAATCCAATAAGCGGCGCTGCCGCAGTAAGCCATCAGCCTCGCGCTGATCTAATGTTTTTTGTAATGCTTCTAACATCTTAAATAGCGTGTAAGCCTAGTTTTGCAAACAACTTTTTATCTGTTTCCGCTTCTGGATTACCCGTTGTGAGCAATTTTTCACCGTAAAAAATACTATTTGCACCCGCCATAAAACAAAGTGCTTGTATGCCTTCATGCATGCTTTGACGGCCTGCAGATAAACGGACAAAGCTCTTCGGCATGGTGATGCGTGCTGCGGCAATGGTACGGACAAATTCAAATGGATCTAATGGGTCTATTCCATGCAAAGGCGTTCCTTCCACTTGTGTCAGTAAGTTAATAGGCACACTTTCTGGTGGACGTTCCATATTGGCAAATTGTGCCAATAAACCAGCTCGCTGATGACGCGTTTCACCCATCCCGATAATGCCACCACTACATACATTAATATCAGCACTGCGTACGCTGTCTAGCGTATCTAAGCGGTCTTCATAAGTACGCGTACTCACCACATCTTCATAAAACTCTGGCGCTGTATCAAGGTTATGGTTGTAATAATCTAAGCCAGCATCTTTTAACTGGTCGGCCATGCCTTCTTTCAACATGCCTAACGTCGCGCACGTTTCCAAGCCCATGGCTTTTACTTCAGAAATCATTTTAAGCACAGGTTCTAAGTCTCTTTGCTTGGGACTGCGCCATGCAGCACCCATACAAAAACGGCTAGCGCCACTGTCTTTTGCTGCTTGGGCCGCTTTTAATACTTCATCTAAAGGCAACATTGGCTCATTTTCCACCTCTGTGTGATAGCGCGCCGCTTGCGGGCAATAGCCACAGTCCTCACTACAACCACCTGTTTTAATCGATAAAAGCGTACTCACYTGCACCSCATTYGGRTCRAAATTTTCRCGATGTACTAATTGTGCTTGCTGCATTAAATCGTTAAATGGCATCTCATATAAAGCCACAATCGCATCCACACTCCAGCGATCCACTGTTTTTCGCTCAAAAGATGCTTTTTGTGGTTTTAACCCATCAACGTTTATAATGGTTTCTTGTGGTTCAGTTTGAGTGTTTTCGAGCATAACAAGCCTTATTTGGTAATTTTTATCATATTAATCAATAAATTAACCACTGTAAAGCATAAATAAAAATAATGATGAACAACTGGTTAAAAATTAATCAAACGTTAAATTTCGGCAGTTTAAGTAAGCGAATTTTCAAGCAAAATTGTTTGATGTGTGCAGCACCTGCCAACAACACACTCASTTTAYGYCAAAYYTGCATTGATAGCCTGCCACGTGCGCCCAGYCCAAGCTGTCAACAATGTGGGTTAGCGACACAAGGTGAGCTTTGTGGGGGCTGCCTAAACAATCCCCCACACTACGATGCAACAACCGCACTATTTTCTTATGCTTACCCTGCTGATGCCATTTTGCAGCACTACAAATACAATAACGCCTTATACCTAAGCCAAACATTTGGTCATTTGTTAGCAGAAGAAATAGTGCCTTTTAATATTGATGTCATCATCCCTATGCCGTTACATCCATCAAGACTACAAGAGCGCGGCTTTAATCAATCGTTAGAAGTTGCAAAAGTCATTGCCAAACAATTAAATCTTGTAATAGATGCTACCAGTTGCAGCAAAACAAAGAACACGCCACCACAAGCCAGCTTACCGTTAAAAGAACGCTTAAAAAATATGAAAGGTGCTTTTAGCTGCCAACCATTAATGGCAGGCAAACACGTCGCTCTGATTGATGACGTAATGACAACGGGTGCTAGCTTGAATGCACTGGCTAAAACGATCAAGCAAGCTGGCGCAGCTAAAGTTAGCTGCTACGTCTTAGCCAGAACAGCATAATCCAAACAACACCAATAAATGGCAGCATGGAATACACATAAATAAAATGCTTACGGTAAAATGGCGCCTTATGTTCCATATCGTCCTTTTTGAACCAGAAATCCCACCAAACACCGGCAACATTATTCGCCTATGTGCCAATACTGGCGCGCAATTACATTTAGTGGAGCCCTTAGGCTTCAAACTAGAAGACAAGCAATTGAGACGTGCAGGTTTAGATTACCATGAGTTTTCTACCCTTAACGTGTATAAAAACTGGGCTGATTGTAAAACCGCATTAATCGGCAAACGCTTATTTGCCATTACCACCAAGGGCAGCACACGCCATAGCAACATTCAATTTCAAGATGAAGATGTCTTTGTATTTGGTCCAGAAACACGCGGTCTACCAGAAGAAATACGAGATGAGTTTTCACCAGAACATCGAGTACGTTTACCCATGCTAGCTGACAGCAGAAGCTTGAATTTATCTAACGCTGCAGCAGTTCTGCTCTATGAAGCTTGGCGCCAAATTGATTTCACTGGCGGGATATAACGCAACGTAACCCGTCACTGGCAGCCTAATATTATATATAGCATAAATACTTATACATATGTATAATTATCGGCATGGAAATCATCTTGATAACAGCAGTAATTATTGCCTATGCGTACTATTGGTATACGCAGAACATTCAAATACATGCATTAAAGAAAAAGCGTGTTAAAAAAWSAAWRMYKAAASTAAAAAAAGCCCTCACASCAAAGCCMGCRTTTAGAARTGTGGTGATAAAAGTGGGAATGAATGCATGCCAGTCAGCACAARACCTAGACAACCAAYCCATYTTAATGACAGAAGCGTCTGCGCTACCACTGGGGAACTGCGACGCAGACAAATGTAACTGTCGCTACTTACGCTATGATGACCGGCGTAGAGATGCACATCGGAATAGTGCTTTTATCGCAGAAAATACAATCCAAGACGATATGCAATCAAAACACAATCTCAGAATGTAAGCGCTCTAAAGGGCGTTAAGCCCAGCGACTAAACAATCAAACACCTTCTGGCTTTTGTTCTCGCCCTAACAAATCCATCACAGCCTGTTTGGCAGATTTTCCACTAGTTAATGCCTGGTTAACCTCGTAGGTAATTGGCATATCGACACCAATTTTTTCAGCACGCCGCATGACTTCACGCGTTGTGTTCACGCCTTCTGCCACATGCCCAAGTCCGTTAAGCACTTCTTCCAACGCTTTTCCAGATGCGAGCTGGATACCGACCTCTCGATTACGTGAATACTGCCCAGTACAAGTCAATATCAAATCACCTGCCCCAGCCAAGCCCATGAATGTTTCAGGCTTTGCGCCCAAAGCCACACCAAAACGCGTAATCTCCGCTAAACCACGCGTAATCATGGCAGCGCGTGCATTGTTGCCAAATCCCATGCCATCTGAAATGCCTGCAGCAATGGCCATCACATTTTTAAGTGCGCCACCGACAGACACGCCAATCACATCGGTGCTGTTATAAACCCGCAAACTACCACCATGCAACAARCTAGATGCTTCTCGTGCAAACGCTGTATCGTTAGCCGCCAAGGTTACTGCTGTTGGCAAACCCCGTACGAGTTCCGCCGCAAAGCTAGGCCCGGATAAGACACCCCACTTTTGGCTCATGCTTAATTCTTCAATTGCCACTTCATGCGGAAGCAGAGCTGAAATAGGTTCCAAACCTTTATGCGCCCATATTACCGGCTGCTTAGATCCAAGTTTTTTGAGCGCTTTCAAGATAAGGCGAAAGCCAGCGGTAGGCACAACAGATAGTATCAAATCAGCATCTTCAATCGCCGTTTCGATACTGTCCTCAACAGATAAATTATCGTTAAATTTAAAATCGCCTAAATAAAGTGGATTTGCACGCGCCTTGCGCATACCAGATACATGGCCAGCATTACGTCCCCATAAAGCAACCTTATGCTGCTGACTAATATGTATCGCAAGTGCTGTACCCCATGCACCTGCGCCCAACACAGCTATTTTACTCAACGCAGCCCCCAAATAGCACTGCTTTGAATATAGCCAGAAATACCATTTTGATGCTTCACCTTAACCCAACCCCAGTTCATCTTAGGCGATAGCAACTCAAGCACAACGTCTTTTTCTACCGTGGCAATTAACTTACCATCGACGCTTTCTGTTTCTCTAATATCCGTATTATCAGTAACAAGCACCATCTGCTTGCGATCCAAATCCTTACCTTCTATCCAACTCAAGCCGCTACGCTGATCACGCACCTTAATCCAAGCACCCAAATCCACAATCACTTCAACAGGGTAGCCTTGGTTCATAATATATAGCTTGTTAGATTCCGCTGAAGGCGCATCATAAGTGATGGCTTTAACAGGCAAAATTGAACGAAAGTCTGCTGCTTGTGCCAGCACTGGAAAAACCAAAGAAAAACCCAAGCTCAGCAAAACTAGGCTTGGGTTCAACCATGAAGAAAAACACTTAAATTTAGCAAACAAGAGTTTCATATCATTTAATTTCAATATTATTTTTTGGTTTCAGATTTATTTGTTTCTTCTTTTTGCTGCGCGTACAAAGCTTCAAAGTTAATTGGGTTCAGCAATACAGGCATAAAACCAGCTCTCGTCACCATGTCTGATACGGCTTCTCTTGCATATGGGAATAAAATATTCGGGCAAGTAATCGCGACAACCATTTCTAAATTTTCTTCAGGGATGTTACGAATAGCAAAAATACCTGCTTGCGTCGCTTCCACTAAAAATGCCGTATTATCTTCAATTTTTGCAGTCACCGTCACTTTGATGGAGACTTCATACACACCATCTTCTAATTTAGTTGCGCTATTAGCAAGCTCAACATTAATTTGCGGTGCTGTTCTATTTGTAAAGATTTGTGGTGCRTTTGGCACCTCAATCGATGCATCCTTTACATAAAGCTTTTCAATTGCAAAACCTGCTTGTGCTGCTGCTTCTTCTGCTTGTGGCGCAGCATTTTTATCTTGTGCCATTTAAATTCCCTATTGTTTTATGATTGATTACAAACTGCATTATCTCTAACTGGCTATTTTAGCTTTTTATGACGTTTTAAGCATCTTAATTTTTTAATTTAACCATGCGTCTTTTAACTACGCCTCTTTAACTAACAGCGGTTCCAATTCACCAGCCAAATCTAGCGCGCGCAAATCATCAAAACCACCAATATGCTGATCATTGATATAAATTTGCGGCACCGTGCGRCGACCTGTTTTCTCCATCATTTCCATCCGCAATTCAGGCTCTACATCAATCCGAATTTTGTTAATCTCTCCGGCACCCTTTCTTTGTAGCAAACGTTCTGCATTTGCACAATAAGGACAATAGTCCGTGGTATACATGGTGATATTCGCCATCTCTTAACCCTTCACGAGTGGCATTTTTGCTTCCACCCACTTATCTAAACCACCATTCAGGTTGTGTACTTGCGTAAACTCTTGTGAGCGTAATACCCGACAAGCCATTTTGGACCGCATTCCACGTTGGCAATGCACCAGCACACTCTTGGTCTTGAATTTTTCAAGTTCCTTAATGCGGCTTGTTAGTTCTTTTAAAGGAACGTTTTTTGCCCCTTGAATATGTCCACTTGCAAACTCCGCTTCATCCCTAACGTCTAAAATCAGTAGCTTAGACCGATTCATTAGAAATACTGCCTCTGTTGGTGAAACACTAGGCACCCCTGCCCCGCCGCCTCCACTTAGCATTGGCCATAACAATGCCAACCCTGAACCAAAGGCTAAACCGATATATACTGCATTAGCTGTAATAAATTCCACAATTCTCTTTCTTTCGTTTTCTATCATTAAATGCTGCCTGTTTGTCTTAATACAAGAGGCAACCAAAAGTTTACGGTGTGTTTTGTTTTTTTTTACACACGCAGCCATTATAATGTATGTATTACTATCGCTAATATTAAACATAAATAATGTCTACCACTACTCCAGTTATTTTGCTCATTTTAGATGGCTTTGGTTATCGAGAAGATAGTCAAGACAATGCAATCTCCCTTGCAAAAACACCTAACTTAGACGCACTAAAGCAAAATTATGCCAATACACTGATTAATGCCTCCGAACATTATGTCGGATTGCCTGATGGGCAAATGGGTAATTCTGAAGTTGGTCATCTGAATATTGGTGCGGGCCGTGTCATCTTTCAAGATTTCGAGCGCATTAATAACAGTGTTGAGAGTGGTGAGTTTTTTAAACTTCCCGCGTTAACGCAAGCGATGCAAGCACTAAAAGACAACGATAAAGCGCTACACATCTATGGCCTGCTATCTAATGGTGGCGTACATAGTCACCAAAACCACATCTACGCCATGCTAGAGATGGCCGCGCAGCAAGGGCTAAGCAAGGTCTATGTGCACGTATTTCTAGATGGTCGAGATACACCGCCGATTAGTGCTGCACCATTTATCACCGCACTTGAAGACAAAATTAGCACTTTGGGCGTAGGTAAAATTGCGAGCGTCTGCGGCCGTTTTTATGCGATGGATCGCGATAAACGCTGGGAGCGTATTGCACCTGCCTATCAAGTGATTACGGAAGGACTTGCTGAATATACTGAGACCTCTGCGGCTAAAGCACTCGCAAGCGCATATGCGCGAGRAGAAAACGATGAGTTTGTAAAATGTACGGCAATACGCCAACCCGATGAAACACCTATTCGACTGGAAGATGGCGACAGTGTGGTCTTTATGAACTTCCGTAGTGACCGTGCAAGGCAAATGACAGACGCCCTGCTCAATACTGACTTTGATGGATTTGAGCGCCAACATGTGCCACAACTATCACATTACTTTACACTGACACAATATGACCAGAAGCAAAAAAAGGCGACGCCTATCTTTGCACCGTTCACGGTTAAAAATACATTTGGTGAGCACTTGCAGAACTTAGGACTCACCCAGCTCCGTATTGCAGAAACAGAAAAATACCCGCATGTCACCTTCTTCTTTAATGGTGGTGATGAAGCAATATTTGAAGGTGAAGATAGGATATTAATCCCTTCACCAAACGTGGCCACTTACGATTTGCAACCGGAAATGAGCGCCGCAGAGTTAACTGATAAATTAGTAGAAGCGATTCAAGCCAAAAAGTATGATGCCATTATTTGCAACTTCGCTAACTGCGACATGGTCGGTCACTCAGGTATATTAGAAGCTGCTATCAAAGCTGTTGAAACATTAGACACCTGTATTGGCCGCGTGGTGACTGCAATGCAGGCAGGCAGAGGAGAAGTGATTATCACGGCGGACCACGGCAACGCTGAACTTATGCAAGATTACAAAAACAATCAGCCCCATACACAGCACACCACCAATTTAGTCCCGATGATTTATGTGGGCCGATCGGCAACCCTCGCTAACAATGGCGCACTATCTGACCTTGCACCCACATTACTAGCGATGATGGGGGTTGCACAGCCAACCGAAATGACAGGCAAAAACCTCATTACATTCACATCCAACACTTAATGACCAATAGCTCTTTAATGCAAAAACTGTTAACGCCGCATTTTTATTGGTTAATTGCACTGTGCCTGTTATGTAACGTCAATACTAGCTTTGCAGATAAAAAAACAGACTCGGCAAAAAAAGACATCAGTGGCATTCAGAAAAAAATCAATAAAATTAAGCAAAAGCTCAACAAAACAAAAGAAGCCAAGCATGATGTTGCCGATGCATTAAAAAAATCAGAAACAGCCATCAGCATTGCAAATAAAGAACTACACAAAATAAAACAAGAGCAAAAGAAAAATGAATCTAAGCTTAATAGTTTAAAAAAACAATCCCTCACAGTTAGCGACAAATTAGCCTTGCAACAAAAACAACTCGGAAAATTACTTTACCAGCAATATGCGCAAGGCAATCAAAGTTACGCCAGACTTATTTTAGAAAGCAAAAATCCAAGCCAAATTTCCCGTGACCTAAAATATCAATCTTATATTGCTAAAGCGCATACCAAACTCATTGATGATATGCAAAGCAACCTCAATGAAATTAAACAACTGAATACACAAACGACAAGCGCTTTACAAAAAGTGGCCGATTTAAAAGTACAACAAGAAAAAGAACGAAAAACACTACAAAAACAGAAGTCCGAAAAAGCATTGGTCTTAAAAAAACTATCTAAAGAAATTGCAGCACAACGCGGGCAGATAAAAAAACTGAAGCGAGATGAGAAACGCCTTTCTGATTTAGTTGTCAAGCTAGCAAAGATTGCAAAACAAAAACAACAAAAGAAAAAGAAGAAACAAAAGAAAAAATCGCCCAATATCATCGCTAAGAATAAGCAAACACCTGATAACCGTTACGCAGGGAAAAAGTTTTCTTCGCTTAAAGGAAAACTCAAATTGCCCGTTAGGGGCGAAGTAATGAACCGSTTTGGCCRCAAACGCAAAGATGGTGGCCTTTCTTGGAAAGGYTTGTTTATCCGCGCCAAAGAAGGCGCCTCAGTCAAATCAGTAGCAGGTGGCCGTRTTGTTTTTGCGGAGTGGATGCGTGGTTTTGGCAACTTAATTATCGTCGACCACGGTAGTGGCTACATGAGTTTATATGGCAACAATCAAACCATTTTGAAAAACGTTGGTGAGAATGTAAAAGGCGGTGATGTTATTGCTGCTGTTGGAAAKRCTRSYSGAMWTMWAMRTWATKKMKWGTWKKMTGAWWWASKKWAWRAGWKTRWTYYAKTYKWMSSCWWNNAAAGTGRMRSTYAKKWYGCTWGMTSWRSAYMWYWWMWAGCATTACCTAGACCAACATTTTTAAGCCAAAAAAAAACGCACCTAAGGTGCGTTTTTTACTGCTATTAATACTGATTAATCAGTATTAACGTGTCTCACCTGGAATAAGCTCGTCAGCAGTAGGAACATAACCACCTGGCTCATTCGAAGCAGATTCAACAACTTCTTCAGCCATTTCACCAGCAGATTCAGCCATTTCACCAGCAGCTTCTGTTACTTGCTCCATTGCTTCTTCAGCTGGTGAAGCCATATCTTGCTCTGCACAACCACCTAAAACAAAACCAGCTAATAAAGCAGGAACTAAAAATTTGTATGTTACTTTCATTCATCTTCTCCCAAAAACGTAAAAAAAACTACTCAGCTCACAAAACAATACCAAAACTACCATCATTATACAACGATACATTGATAATAATGCCAAAAGCGGAGCAAGACTAGTGTACTTGTTGGGAATTTTCAGCAATTTAACGTCTTTTCTCATCGGCGTCTATTCATACTGGCTTTTTCTAAAATCACGACTGTACCGCCGTATCTTATGAAAAAAGCAGCTATAAAATATTCATTCCCCGATTAGATGCATGATAATGCGACGGGTTGCAGGCATATGTCTATGCTCAAATAAGAATAATCCCTGCCACTGGCCCAGCGAAATACTACCATCGATAAGCGGGATGGATAAGCTGGTTTGCGTAAGCGCTGTCCGCACGTGTGCTGGCATATCATCGGGGCCTTCTACTGTATGAATAAAGAGTGCATCACCATCTGGTACCAAACGATTGAAAAAGGCTTCCATATCCACCAATACATCCCCATCGTAGTTCTCGTTAATCAATAAGCTAGCGGAGGTGTGCTGAATATACAGCGTTAATAATCCTGTATTTAAGCCTTGCTCGTTTGCCCAGCTAATCACTTGGGGCGTAATGTCATAGAGCCTACGCCCTTGTGCTTCCACTTGTATTGTTTGTGTAAATTGTTGCATAAATTTAATATTAATTACATTCGCTTAATCAATGAATTGTCTATTTAAAACACAGTTATTCTAACAAAGCCCAGAACAAAACACTTCTCCCACCTCTTTTCCATCATTCACTTACAGCGCATTATTTATACAATATTGCTCTCTCGTCATTATAGAACGGGAATGTAAGTTGCCACGTTAGATAACAAAAAAGGGTTTATTTTGGCATTAATGAACAATAAGAATAGTGCTACTCGTGTATTGGTTGTTGATGACCAGCCAATTACCCGTGAACTGCTGAGCAGAGCGATCAGCTCGCAGGGATTCACTGTGGACAGCGCCAACAACGGTGAAGAAGCCTTAGGCATGTGGCTAGACCAGCAACATCCTCTAGTGATTACCGATTGCCACATGCCCATTAAAGATGGTTACACCTTCACCCAAGACATTCGTTTATTCGAACAAACAGAGCATCTTAAACCCGTCAGGATTATTGCTTGGTCTGCAAATGCTGAACAGGAAGAACAAGAAAAGTGCTTTCAAGCAGGCATGGATGATTTTCTAAAAAAACCGATTAACCTAGACCAGTTAAATCAGATACTTTCAACATTTACATCCGCATCAGAGAGCAATGTTATTGAAGAAAATGTAAGGACATTGGAACAAGACAAGCAATCTCCAATTGATTATTCCATTCTGAATCAAATCGTCCCTGACCCAATAAAGCAATTTAAAATCATTAATGACTTGCTAGATTATCTCAACAAGGATTACCCCACTTTACGACAGTACGCAAAGACCCAACAATTAACCGACCTTAAAAACACGGCGCATCGTTTAAAAGGCGCTTGTAAAATGGTTGGGGCGAATAACATTGCAGATGTCTTTGCTGTGATAGAAAAAGACGTTTTAAGAACCCCCGCAACAGATACAGAACTTTCTCTAGATAAACTAAAAGGCACAATCAACCAACTTGAATATTTTATAAACAACAGTGAAGCTTTTGAAAAAGTTAACTCTCATACTAGCGCCCTGAACCATGATCAATAAAGAACTTAACTTACTAGTAGTAGAGGATGACAAATTTCAACGTGCGATTCTCGTGGAAATGCTCCAGTCACTTGAAATCACTTCCATACTTGAAGCAAATAATGGTGAACAAGCGCTTAAAATCATTAACAGTGAAAAAGGAAAATCGCTAGATATCATTATCACTGATTTAAAAATGCCTAAAATGGATGGCATTGAACTACTCAGAAATATTTATACAAACAAACATGATTTAGAAGTCATTATCCTCAGTGGGATGGATAAAAAATTACTAACGGCAGCCAGCCAAATATCTCAATTAAATGAGATTAAGTTATTAGGCACAATAGAAAAGCCAGTTTCATTATCTCAGTTACACAACATGTTAAGCCAGCATGGCCATACCACTTTCAAAACAAGAAGAGCCCCTTCAAACCAACGGACTTTCTCGTTAGAAGAAATTATGGAAGGGATTCGTCAAAAGCAATTCAAACCTTTTTTACAACCAAAAGTGAATTTAAAAACCGGAAAAATAGTCGGTGCAGAAGCACTTGCTAGATGGATTCACCCAGAACTTGGTGTGATTACGCCAAATGCATTCATTCCAATATTAGAACAAAATAAATGTATTGATGAACTCACCTTCTTAATGCTCGAAGAGTCTGCGCTTGCTTGCAAAGCCTTAATTAAACAAAACCATGCGCTTAGTATCTCGGTCAATTTATCTTTAGTGTCATTAAATAATCCGGACATCGCTAAAATGATTACGGATATCTTTGATACCGTTAAGGTGAATCCAAAATATATATACCTTGAAATTACCGAATCTGCAGCAATGACAGATGGTGCTATTGCATTGGAAAACCTAGCACGCCTTTACATGAATGGGTTTACCTTATCGATTGATGATTACGGTACGGGCTATTCCAACTTACAGCAACTAACGCGCATTGCATTTGGTGAGCTTAAAATTGACCAGACTTTTGTTCAAGGTTTTGCTAGCAATGATCAAATGCTTATAGTGGTCGCAGCCAATATTGATATGGCACACAAGCTAGGCATTAACAGCGTTGCCGAGGGCGTAGAAACAAAACAAGATTGGGAAATGCTTAAAAACATGGACTGCGATATTGGCCAAGGGTACTACATTGCGAAGCCCATGCCCGTTGGAGATTTCTATCATTTTGTAAATGATTATGAAGCCAACATGCCTGAAATGCCGACCACAAAAACAAAAAAACTATCGAAGAAGTGGTAAGCAAATTGATG
>NVTX01000048.1 GCA_002401735.1 Methylophilaceae bacterium
GCAACCACGCCAGTCACTGCGACTGTGCCGCCAGCTTCTGCTGCGTTGATCACGTCATCCGCTGTGATGTTGGCATCTAAGGTAATCGTTGGTACCGGGTCAACACCATCATGTTCAATGGCACGCGTTGCTTGTGGTGCAGGGTTACCACCGAAATCACTCACATCGGCTGTAACAGTTTCGCTTGCGCCGAGTGCTTGCGCATCAATAGCCGGCATATTCAACGTCCAAGCATTAGCTGTTACAGTGGCATTGTAAGTGACACCATTAACGACAACACTCACTACTTGACCATCTTCTACATTGGCTGTTGTACCGCTAATCGTGACGGGACTGTCATCTTCAAGACCATTGACAATGTCATCGCCAGCAATGACGCCGATTGTAATTGTAGGAGCGCCTGTATCAACACTATATCCTTCCGTGTCCGTTGCAGTTCCAGTGTTCCCTGCAATGTCTGTGCTACTGATGCTGGCATCAATTGTCGTATCAGGGTCGGCAACCAAATCTGCACCAGGCACATTAATACTGAAAGCACCACCCGCAACAATACCGGTATAGATGTTGCCATTGACAGTTAATGTGACAGTATCGCCATCCTGTGCATCTCCACCTACACTACCAGTCACTGCAATAGGGCCACTGGCCTCTACCGCATTAATAATGTCATCTGCTGTGATGTTGGCATCTAATGTGACTGTTGGAACTGGGGCGATGGTATCAACGATATGTGTATGAATGATGTTTGCACTACCGGGGTTGCCAGCAATATCTACCGTTGTAATACTAGCATCTACTGTGGTATCCGCTGCCAAGTCTGCACCAGGCACATCGATGCTGTAGTTACCACCTGCATCCACCACACCAGTATAGCCATTACCATTCACTAACAAAGTGACTGTGTCACCTGTATTAAACTCTCCAGCAACCACGCCAGTAACTGCAACAGGTGCTCCTGCTTCTGCTGCATTCAATATGTTATCTGCAGTAATATCGTTAACACTGATACTCGGCACTGGGTCAGTCACATCAACACCATACCCTTCCGTGTCCGTTGCAGTTCCAGTGTTACCTGCAATGTCTGCGCTACTAATGCTGGCATCAATTGTCGTATCAGCGTCAGCAGCTAAGTCACTGCCAGGTACGTTAATGCTGAAGTTACCGCCTGCATCGACCGTGCCTGTTTGTGTATTGCCGTTAACCGTTAAGGTCACGGTGTCGCCTGTTGTAAACTCGCCTGCAACCACGCCAGTCACCGCGACTGTGCCRCCMGCTTCTRSTGCGTTGATYACGTCATCSGCTGTGATGTTSGYATCTARGGTKATKGTKGGTACWGGARYTGCTGTATCCACTATGTAAGCTTGCGTTACTGTGCCTGTACCAGGGTTACCCGCCGCGTCTGTTGTCGCAATACTAGCGTCGACTGTCGCATCAGGATCCGCTGCTAAATCAGCACCGGGAACATTAATGCTGAAGTTACCGCCTGCATCAACTGTCCCTGTATAAGGATTGCCATTCACTGTTAACGTAACCGTGTCGCCATTGTTAAACTCACCACCGACAACACCTGTCACTGCAACAGGAGCGCCCGCTTCCACTGCATTTAAAATGTTGTCCGCTGTGATGTCATTAACAGCAATCGTTGGAACAGGTGCTGTTGTATCTGGATTAGCACCGCCTTCAGGCAACAAGCCTTGGTCCGGCTCAACAAAAAGGGTGGAAATAGGGGTTTCCGCGCTGCCATTAGATTCAAACTCAAAGGCTGTCGGGTTAAGACTTTCTAACACCCTAGTTAAATTAACAAAATCAAAACCATAGCTATTAGCAGAACCACCATCTAAACCAGCAGCCGTCTCTTCTAACACATCACTAATATCGCGACCTTCATTAATCGCCGTGATAACTGCTTGGATAGTCGCTTGATCAATAGCGCTGTCACCTGTACTTGGTGGAAGTGCTTCTGCTAATTCAGAGGTGAATTTAACGGTTTGGCCAGCAAGAACTTGCATTGCTTTCCCATTAGCAAGCTGAACCTCTACATCCACGCCATCAGGGGTAATAATCGTATCGCCAGGCTGGAGAGTGTCATTTAACTGTAGAGTTCTTTTTGCGCCGCTTTCAGAAACGACAATGACTTGACCAACCAAACTGGTCAAACCATTAATTGAAACTACTGTACCGAGAATTGCCATAACCGTCCCTTAGCCAATATACACGTGCCCACCATACCAATTAGATAGGATTTCAGACTCGATGTATATTGTCCTGAAGGACAATATTAATCAAAACAAGAACTAAGCCGTAATTTACGCTACGCGCTCAAGTTTTTTTTTAGATACGCCGCTCATCGATTTGTTTTGACGAGTAGCGCGTGGTGTTTTGACACCATTCTTAGATTTAATAGTTTTTATTTTACTGACGTTTCGTTTTGAATCATTGCTTTTTTCATTAAGGATAAGTGCAAGCTGCAAGCGATCTTTCACCCCCAGCTTTCCAAGTGTTGCGGAAACATGTGCTTTTACCGTCCGCTCAGCAATATTAAAAACTCTGGCTATCTCTTTATTACTTAGCCCTTTTGCCGCTTCAAGTGCAATTTGTTTTTCACGTTTGGTGAGCAACGCGAGTGCTTTTTTCACCTCTGGGGATCCATTGTGCACCACTGTTTTAGTGGCACCAATCAGTGTTTGCAGCAGATCATTGCCTAACCAAACACCACCATGTGTCACAACCGTTTTTAATTCTTTTAACATTTTCGCTGCACTGTAAGCATGACAATAGCCAACCGCACCTTTACGCATTACGGCCAAAGCATCCACTTGGTTTGGCGTATTCGCTAATATGACCACTTTGGATACTTGGAATTTTTTACCAATATCGGCCATGGTTTGCGCTAACCAAGCAGCATTATTTGCATTCGCATGTACCCAGAACAAAACAGGTTCATTCACAGGCACCGTCCTAATAGAAACGGTCACTAATGCTTTTGGGCAGGCTTCTGTCCAATTTTCAAGCATATTGCCATGCTGGCATACAAATATATCGCGCATCATCTCTCCGTAAAAGCGTATGACTTCGCTTTTAGTACTGGTTTTAATAAGTAAGAAAGTACAGATTTTTTACCTGTAATAATATCCACACTCGCAACCATTCCCGGAATAATCGGCAGGTCTTTACCTAAATTAGGTTTCAGCGTTTGGACTTTAACAATATAAAAAGCGTTGCCTTTCTCATCTATTATTGAATCGGCAGCAATTCCCACAACTTTAGCTTCCATGGTGCCATAGATGGTGTAATCGTAAGCGGTTAGCTTCACCGCAGCCGCCTGATTAACSCCGACAAAAGCAATATCTTTTGGTTGAATTTTTGTTTCCAGCACTAAGGTATCATCGGTRGGCACKATCTCCAGCACTTCTTTTCCTGGCTGAATAACGCCACCCACAGTGTTATAAAACAAACGACTGACCGTACCATTCACAGGCGACTTAAGCACTGATTGCTTCACCTTATCATCCAAGGCGACCCGTACCTCAGTCAAAGCATTAAGCTTAGCCGTTGTTTCGGATAACTCAGTCCGCACCTTGCTCCGAAAAACCAACTCCACTTCGTCAATCTTGCTTTTTGCTTCAGCAATGGCTGATCTTACGCGCCCGACCTGCTCACGTGCTTGATTGCGTTCACCTCGCAACCTTGATGCATCACGCTCCAACCTTAACAAATCGACTTCAGAAACTGCACCACTTGCTTTTAAAGGCCTTGTGACTTCYAGTTCTCGATTCGTCAGCTCATACCCTGTTTTGGTTTGTTCCAAACGCGCCTGCGTTTCTGCAAGCTCTCGTTGCCGCTGTTTTAGCTGCTCTGTTGCAATGATTTTTTGAGCAGCCAGTTCAGCTTTACCCGCCGCGTAAAGTGCATATTCTTGTGTATAGAGTTCTGGTGCTTCTGCTTTTATTTTTTCACCTTGAATAAACTCATCCCCTGTAGCTAACGCTCTTAAGCGTGATTGTTTTACCAATAAGGATAGATATTGCGAGCGATTCTCTCGCAAAGAAGATATAGCTCGTGTTTGATCAACACGAACCAAGGCTTGTCCTTTTACAACCGTTTCACCTTCACGTACTAACAACTCAGAAACAATGCCACCATCATACGATTGCACTATCTGCACTTGCTGTGAGGGAATAACACGGCCTTCGCCGCGGGTAATTTCATCGATTTCTGTAAGGCCTGCCCAGCCAACCAATGCAACCAAAACAATCACCATCCAATAAAGAATCTTTTTTGCACGCAGTGGTGCTTGCTCCAAGATGGCAAGGTCAGCATCCTCGGCCCAAGTTCTACCTTCTTCCGTATTGCTAGGCGCCCACCGTTCTAACAAATAATGTACAGGCTTGGTCAGCCAAGTACGCGCCAAGAAGAAATCATGCACCTTGCCTAGCACGTGGAATAGTTTTTGACTCATGCTGCCTTCCCTACTTTCCCTGTACGTAACGCTTCAATCACTTGTTCTTTAGCACCATCCGCAACAATTTTACCACTATCAATAACAATAATTCTGTCGGCCAAATCAAATAATGAGGATCTGTGCGTGATGATAATCAACGTTTTGCCTTGGGTGTTTTCCTTAAGACGACTTTTCACAAAATCTTCGCCGGAATGGTCCATCGCACTTGTCGGTTCATCTAGCAAAACAATGGAAGGACTATCAATCATCGCCCGTGCAATGCCAACACCTTGGCGCTGCCCACCTGAAAGCGTTTCTCCACGCTCGCCAACCGGCATATCAAAACCATCGGGGTGTAAATTAATAAAGTCAGCAATGCCACCAATACGTGCAGCATTAAGCACTTGTTCGTCATTGGCATGCGGCATTGCAATCGCAATATTGTCTCGCATAGAGCCAAAAAATAAATTCGTATCTTGCTGTACATAACCAATGCTACGTCTAAGCTCTGCTGGGTCTATCTGTCTTGAATCAATGCCGTCAATTAAAATAGCACCACTTGTTGGCGCATATAAACCCAGTATCAATTTCTGCAGTGTGGTTTTACCTGAACCCATACGCCCCAAAATAACCACATGCTCGCCCGCACGAATTTTAAAAGAAACATTTTTTAGTGCGCCAACCTCCGTGCCAGGGTAGCTAAAACTCACTTCCTTAAACTCAATATCACCTGCAAAGGAAGTGCGTGATAAGAAATTCGTGTCATCTGGGCGCTCTACCGGCCTATTCATCACTTCATCTAGCGAGGTCAATGCCGTTGTTGCATTGTGGTATTGCGTCATGAGTCCTGCAGACTGAGAAACTGGCGCCAATGCGCGACCAGCAAGCATCGTACAGGCAATCAAACCACCCATTGTCAAATCACCCTCTATCACCAAATACACCCCCAACAACACTGACGTAACATTCACCATTTGTGAAATGCCATTCGCGCCGTTGGTTATGGATGCAGAAAGCAGTTTTAGTTTTGCATTTACCTTTGTTAGAAAATAAGCACTTTGTTCCCACTTGCGCTGCATTCTCCCCTCGATACCCAAAGCTTTGATTGTTTCCAATCCAACTAAGCTTTCAATTAAAGTAGCGTTCCGAATAGCCCCTGCGCGGAACATGGCTTCGGAATGTTCTTGCATCTTCGTTTGCACGCTAAATGAATAAATAAGCAGCAAGAGTCCGCCCACAACAACTGGAATAATCATATACGGAGATATCCAGCCAATCACAATAATGAAAATCAGCGCGAACGGTATATCGATTAAAGTCGTAATGGTTGCTGAGGTAATAAAATCTCGCACCGTTTCAAACGCTCTTAAGTTTGAGGCAAAAGAACCGGCCGAACTAGGTCGCAACTCCAAACGTGTGCCCAGCACTTTCTCCATAATACTGGCAGTCAACTTAACATCGATACGTTGACTCGCCCAATCTAAGAAATATGCTCGCATCGTTTTYAGTGCAACATCAGCAGAGACAATTAGTGCAATCCCTATCACCATCACCCATAAAGTTTCAACGGCGCGGTTAGGTACAATCCGATCATATACATTCATCGTAAATAGCGGCATCGCCAACGCAAATAGATTAATCAAAAATGCCGCAAACATAATGTCGCGATAGATTTGTTTGTTTTCCGCCAAAACACCCCAGAACCAGTGTTTCATACCCTTTTTGCTGACAGCCRGCGCTCGCTTATCAAAAACAAATTTTGGTTTTGCGACGATAATGTAGCCCGCATACCGCTCCTGCAACTCATCAATCGTTAACAGAACCTCTGTTTCGCCTAATTCAGGGAAAATGATACGTGCATTTTTCTTGTCTTCATCCCATCCCAAAAACAAGCACGCTTCATCGTCCTCTAACATGAGAATGGCAGGGGTAAATTCAGTACGAATATTTTTAAGCGGTTTTTTTAGTACATTTGAAATTAAATTCGCGCGTGATGCTGCGCGCTTCACTAAATTTGGTGTAATGCGCCCATCATGAAGCGGCAAACCCGCGACCAGCGCATCCTTTGAAATGGCAATGCCGTGGATACGACATACCATTAGCAAGCTATCCAGCAAACTATCGTCTAGCTTACCCGGCGCTTTTTCTGATTGCATTTGTTTAGAAAGGTTTTCCATTTTTTATTTTGTACCATTAGATTGATAACGTTAGCACTAAACAATCAATATTTCTATTAATATACAAGATTTTACAATCTATATTAAACCTAATTTCCGCGATAAGAGAGGTAAATACCCTTATCCTCGACGATTCACATGGTTTAGCGTTGCAATCACGCAACTTCTACCATGCATTTCTTAATATGTCGACTACGGCAACAGAATTCTGAATGCAAAGACCATGCCAAGTAATAACGTCATCTGTTATTAAAAATGAAGTTAAAACAATGCTTTTGGTAGAAAATACTAAAGATGGGTACAAAAAGAATGGAGGCGCGAGCCGGAGTCGAACCGGCCTAAATGGCTTTGCAGGCCACGGCATAACCGCTTTGCTATCGCGCCTTGTTCATCAAAACTTGAAACTAAAACGGGGACATCAGCGTTAGCTAAAAATCCCCGTTTTCTTAATACTGGAGCGGGAAACGAGACTCGAACTCGCGACCTATACCTTGGCAAGGTATCGCTCTACCAGCTGAGCTATTCCCGCGTTAAGAAGCGAGCATTTTATCGACTTTCAGGTTGATGTCAAGACTCAAATCCACCTTTTCTGATTAATTTATTTCAAGCACTGCCTCAATCAAATGAATCTTTAATAATTGGCCAAGCTGCTTTCAAGTAGTAAGCCATTGATACCAATGTCAATATTGCCGCAATGTAGATGAGCCAAGTGCCAACCAAGGCCGTATTAAAGCTGCCAATATTATCAAAATATAACAAGAATAAAATTGCTAACATTTGTGCGGCCGTTTTAATTTTCCCAATCATCGCCACAGCCACATTGCTGCTTTTACCAATCGAGGCCATCCATTCACGTAAAGCACTAATCGCAATTTCTCTACCGATAATAATCAGTGACACAACAGCGCCGACTCGATCAAACTCGACTAAGACGATTAGTGCAGCAGCCACCATTAGCTTATCCGCGACAGGGTCTAGAAAAGYGCCAAACCCACTAGTTTGATTATACTTTCGCGCCCAATAACCATCCAACCAGTCGGTAAATGCCGCCAATGCAAACACACTGGCCGCAATTAAATTTAAAGTCTGTGTTGGCTGTGTATCTAAGGCGAATATATTGTGTGGCAGATAAAATATGCCAACAAACACAGGAATTAATGCAATTCTAAGAACGGTTAAAATATTGGGGACATTCCAAAACATAGTTGCTCGTTATTTCTAAATAGTATTAATGAAGCTGACCATAAACTTTTTCTGCCAAGGCAGCACTAATGCCATCCACTTGAGCAAGTTCGTCTATGCTAGCACCTTTCACCCCGTCTAATCCACCAAAGCGCGTTAATAATGCTTTGCGGCGTTTAGCGCCCACACCCTCAACACCCTCTAAGCTAGAGGTAATACGTGCTTTAGCGCGCTTAGCACGGTGTCCTGTGATGGCAAAACGATGTGCTTCATCCCGAATTTGCTGCAACAAATGCAAACCTCGATTATCTTTCTCTAAATTGAGCATTTCACCCGTGTCTGAAAATATCATCGTTTCCAAACCAGGTCGTCGTTCTTCACCCTTGGCAATACCAACTAGCAAGATATCGTCTAGTCCGACTTCCTGCATCACTTCAACCGCCACACTTAGCTGGCCTTTTCCACCATCAATAAATACCAAGTCAGGCCGCACACCCTCACCTGCTGCTACTTTTTTATAACGTCTCGTTAATACATCTCGCATCGCTGCATAATCATCTCCAGGCGTAATCCCCGTAATGTTATAACGCCGATACTCACTATTTTGCAGATCGCCTTTATCAAAGACAACGCAACTACCTACTGTCGCTTCACCCATCGTATGACTAATATCAAAACACTCAATCCGTTCAACCGTTTCAGCCAAATGCAAGGCCTCACGCAACGCAATTAATTTTGCCGCCTGATTGGCAGAAGAAGCTGCACGTTGTCCCAGCGCTAATTCTGCATTCGTTTGCGCCATTTTCAGCCAAACCCGTTTATCACCAATCGTATTGGTGATAATTCTAATCTTACGRCCAGCCTGTTCACTCAATACACTTTCAAATCCTTTGGCATCCATTTCCACACCACACACCAACAGTGGCGGTGTGTTTTGTGCCATATAGTGTTGCGTTAAAAAAGCCTCTACGGTCTCACTCAGCGCAGCATCTTGGCTATTTTTTGGAAAGAAACTCTTATCCCCCAAATGTCGACCACCTCTTATCATCACTAAATTGATGCAGTGCTGCCCCTGCAAATCAGCACACGCAATTACATCGGCATCTGACACACTAAAACCACTCACAAACTGCTTCGCCTGCACTTGTCTTAATGCTTGCATCCTGTCACGAAAAACAGCTGCCGTTTCATACTCTTGATCAACGGCTGCTGCATTCATTTTATCGCCTAAGACATTGAGCACCTCATTCGTTTTCCCTTGCAAAAACATCGCGGCATGATGCACATCCTGCCGATAATTATCAGGCGTAATATAATCTACACAAGGGGCTGTACAGCGCTCAATTTGATATTGCAAACAAGGCCTAGAACGATTAGAAAACACTGAATTCTCGCAAGTTCGCAACTTAAATACTTTTTGTAACAGTTGAATACTCTCTCGCACAGCCATGCTACTGGGAAACGGCCCAAAATACTGTGCCCCTTTACGTTGTGCGCCCCGGTGAAAGGCTAGGCGCGAAAACTTATCCCCCGTCAGCGCAATGTATGGATAAGACTTATCGTCTCTAAACAAAACGTTGTAACGCGGCATCATGCTTTTAATCAGGTTGTTCTCAAGCAGCAGGGCTTCCGCTTCGGTACGTGTTACCGTCGTTTCAATAYTMGTGATATGAGAGACCATCATGCGTGTTCGTGGGCTAGGCAAGTTTTTATTAAAATAACTTGAAACACGCTTTTTAATATCYTTSGCTTTCCCYACATAAATGACGACATCTTCCGCATTCTTCATACGGTATACACCAGGCAAGTTAGGTAAATTTTTCAAAATGGGTTTAGGGTCAAACATGGCTTCATTTTAACAGCTAACCTAAGCTTGTAATTTAAGATTGTTGATAAACAAGGTGAACGCACCATGCATCAAGGACGCTCTTCTTTTAAGAAAATGTCATAAAAGTGTAACGATAACTTTCGGCATTTTCGTTTATATTAAGACCTATAACTAAACATCAGGGGGAATTTAAAACATGACGTCAAAAACAATAGACTACGCTTCAAAAGCTAAGAAACTGAGTGGTGATCAAAGAGATCGTTTGCTGTCTCGCATGACTGGCAAGCTACCAAAACGGCTTGCCAAGGAAAAGCTAACTGAAAATGAAGCCATTGCGATTCAGTTAGAACTAGAAGATGAACAGCTACAAGAATGGAAAGAAAAAATGACCCTTATCCGAGAAAAAGAGAAGAAGAAAAATAAATAAGTTAAATAAGTACCAAGTGGTACAAAATGAAATTAAACTGCAAGCATGCACTTTAACAAGTCATCTCAACGACCAATTACACTGGATAAAATGTGAAGAAAATTTTAATCGCAAACCCTAAAGGTGGCAGTGGAAAAACGACAGTAGCGACCAACTTGGCTGSCTACTTTGCTAACAAATCGAGAAACGTATGCTTATTAGATTTAGACAAACAACAATCTTCGCGCAGTTGGCTCAACCGTCGGCCAGATCACTTTCCTAAAATTAATGGATTTAGTAGCCGCAGTGCTATCTCAAAGAAAAAAAACGCTGAAATTATCATCATCGACTCCCCTGCTGGCCTGCGCGGAGACAAACTTAGCGATGCCGTCAAAGACGCAGATTGGGTCATTGTACCTATACAAGCCTCTGCATATGACATTAACGCTACGCAAGCATTTATTGACGTATTAAAAGCAGAAAAAGCCGTGCGAAAAGGACGTACGTTTGTCGCAATGCTAGGCATGCGCGTCGCTAGTCGCACCAAAT
The DNA here is from genome assembly GCA_002401735.1 of Methylophilaceae bacterium. Classification (GTDB taxonomy): domain Bacteria; phylum Pseudomonadota; class Gammaproteobacteria; order Burkholderiales; family Methylophilaceae. The sequence continues at coordinate 10,584 of NVTX01000048.1, forward strand.
CGGCTGAAAACTTAGCGCAATACTTAAGAGAAAGTGGCTTTCCAATAATAGGAAACTTACGCAACGCACAAATTTATGTGCATGCTGCCGAGCAAGGCATCAGCATTTTTGACATGCCAACTTACAAAGCCAAAAAGGACATCGAACAATGGGGCCCATTATTGCAATGGATTAAAACGCTAGATAATTAAGCGYCTATTACYCATATTACTTATCCTAGCAACCGCCCACCAATCGCCCAATCTTCATGCGCCACTTCCTCAAACACGATATACGTGTAATTAGCGGGCTTATGTGCATGTTTCGTTAACGTTTCAGTAATTTCTTTCGCAATTTCTTGCTTTTGCTCTTTGGTTACACTACCCGCAATTTTTACATTWACAAATGGCATTTTCATTCTCCTTTATTAAACCAAAGCCTAATTTGTCACAAAGTAAACTTTGCTAATTAGCTTTAAAAAAACTTACGCAAACATTGTAATCGTCATTCTCATTACTTTCAAACCTACCGCTTTTCAGATAGCAACTTACCTGACAACTAATGAAAATGTCCATGGCCTTGATGCGGACTGTCTCCAGCAAGTGCCTGCCATATGTTTTTAATCAAACTAAACGTGCCTATCAACAAAAGCACAGAAATGAATAATGAAAGAATAGGGTCTATCGGCAACCAGCCTGTCGTATATACGACCAAACCAGCCACTAATGCCGCCACTGAGCCTAACAAATCCCCCATAACATGTAAGAACGCCGCTTGGTGGTTTAAGCCTTTATCCCCGTCATGCTGATGTAGTTGTTTTGCRACGACTATATTGATAACCAACCCAACAAAAGCAATTAGCATGACATAARCACCCGCTACTGGCTTAGGGTCGTTTAAGCGTTCAATGGCTTCAACCACAATCCAAGCAGCCACCGCTAACATTAACAACGCATTGAGAATAGAAGCAACTATTTCTGCCTTGCTTTTTTGGTTAGCTGCATTTGCTTGACTGACACGGTGCGCAGCAAGCATCGCCAAACCCAACGCCGCCACATCAGACAACATATGCCAAGCATCGCCCAGCAACGCTAATGATTGCGTCCATATGCCACCAAAAAGCTCTACGATAGCAAAAATAAAAATAAGTAAAAAATACTCTTTTAAATATCCCAAAACTCAGACTTGAAATTTTTAAACCTAGAATCATAGTTTGAAATAACAAAATTCTTAACATCATTAATTATAAAAAACACTAACTATCATTGGCTGAAAAGGTCTTACTCGATATTACATTTTAATAGGTTTTCTCATGTCTAAAGGATTAAAAGTTTCTCCACTACTCATCGCTGTCATTTTGTGTGTGGGCTTAGTCGGGTATCTGTATTTACCAAAAGAGGTATCTGTGCAGCCTAAAATAGCGAAA
>NVTX01000049.1 GCA_002401735.1 Methylophilaceae bacterium
AAGGATGAACTGGGTGATTTGACCGATGGGTTTAATTTAATGCTATCTCAAATAGAATACCGAGATGCTAAATTAAGACAGAGTGATCAAGCATTATCGCAAACACAGGAAGCGATTACGCTGCACGATGAAAACCTATGTTACCAGTATGTAAACCCTGCTTTTATCGAATTATTTGGTTACCGTTTAGAAGAGTTGGTTGGTAAACCCTTCTCATTAGCGCCGGATGGCGCTAGTGATAATGCTGGGCCAACGCAAGATGAGATCTTTACAACTGCTAGAGATAAAGGGAGTTATCGAGGTGAAGTGACACTGCAAACAAAAGGTGGAAAACTACTGCCGATTTCTTTACATGTAAGCCCTATTAGAGATACAGATGGCGAGCTTACTGGGTATGTCTCTGTTGCCTCAGATGTTTCTGAAAAGAAACAAGCGGAGGAATGGATTTGGAAACAAGCTAACTTTGATATGGTGACAGGGTTGCCAAACCGGCATATGTTCCATAATCGCTTGGAGCAAGAGGTCATTATTAACCAAAGGGCAGGCACATCATTTGCGCTTATGTTTCTTGATCTTGATGACTTTAAAGAGGTAAACGATAGCCTTGGCCATGATATGGGTGATTTGTTGTTGCAAGAAGTTGGGCAACGCTTAGTCAGTTGTTTACGCACTTCGGAYACWGTTGGACGCGATGGCACSATTGCGCGMCTAGGTGGCGATGAGTTTACGATTATTCTYAGTCACTTTAAGGAYGTTAAGAATGTTGATGTYGTGGCRCAACGTATTCTCGCTAGACTAGAAGAGCCATTTAAAYTAGGTARTGAYGTGATCAAYATTTCGGTCAGCATCGGMATTACCWTATGCCCTGATGATGCARGTATTGCGGARGCTTTGATYAGAAACGCTGATCAGACAATGTATATCGCAAAAAGTAAAGGGCGTAATACGTACTGTTAYTTTACGCGGTCCATGCAAGAAGCGGCAGCAAAAAGAAGACAAATGACACAGGATATGCGTGTTGCCATTGAGCAAGAGCAGTTTAGAGTKGTGTAYCAGCCTATCGTCGATTTRTCGACCAATAAAATTCACAAAGCWGAAGCGCTTTTACGTTGGGATCATCCTAYYCATGGCRTTGTTAGCCCCGCAGATTTTATTCCTATAGCAGAAGATACAGGGTTGATCGTTGAGATCGGTGATTGGGTGTTCTTTAATGTCGCTGACCAAATAGCAAAATGGCGGACATCAATTGATGAAAGTTTTCAAGTAAGTATTAATAAGTCGCCAGTGCAATTTAACAAGAAGAGTAATATGCTTGAGGCTTGGTTTGCGTATATGCRGAAGTTAGATATCCCTGGGTCAAGCTTGGTGGTGGAAATTACWGAAGGCTTAATGCTAGATGCWAACCCAGAGGTYAGYGATAARTTATTGGCWTTTAGAGATGCAGGGGTGCAAGTTGCTGTAGATGACTTTGGTACGGGTTACTCATCGCTCTCTTATCTTAAAAAGTTTCATGTTGAYTACATTAAAATTGAYCGSTCTTTTGTTCAAAACTTATCGATCAATTCGGAAGATATGGTGTTGTGCGAGGCGATTATTGTGATGGCACATAARCTAGGGTTGAAAGTGGTTGCTGAAGGGGTAGAGACGATTGAGCAGAGGGACTTGCTGTTTGCTGTTGGTTGTGATTAYGGYCAAGGCTAYTTGTTTTCTAGACCTGTTTCACCAGAAGAGCTTGAAACCTTATGTATTGAACAGAATAAATTGGACAGAAATGCGCAGCCCATTTATGAGGCTTTGTTACAAGGTTGAACACCTTTTAACCTTAATTCATTTAGTTCATCCCCGTACTTCCATCAATTGCATCATCAATTTGAGTAATAATTTAACCAGTCTACGTGCATAATTGCTTGCTAACGCTTTATAATTGCCGCTTAGTTAATATCTGAATTTTTCAAACCGCCTCCGTAGCTCAGTGGATAGAGCATCCCCCTCCTAAGGGGAGGGTCGCACGTTCGATTCGTGCCGGGGGCGCCATGCTGTTTCAAAGGAATCTTTCCTTAAGAAAAGCAATAATCAGCCGATATTGAATATAGTAGTACCTTTATGTATTAAGAGTAGAATAGTTCACACAAGCATCTTGTTAAGAAATTTGCGGCTATGTAGTTTAGGTTTGTAAAGGGAAATATTAAAACCGCGCAAGAGGTGTTGTACATGAAGCATGTAAGTAATGAAGACTTATTAGTAGAGTCTTTAAAGTTGAGACAATTACTCTCAACGAGTAAGTCTGGCATTTTAGGCAGTTCAGTATTGGCGATTGGTGTGGCTTATGTGCAAAGTGAAATTGTTGCACTATCTATTTTGGGCTGGTGGCTTTTCGCTGTATTGCTGATCGCAATATGCCGGTCTATTTGGATTGTTATAGTTCAAAAGACTCTTTTTGATAAAAGCGCAGCGCAAATCCATGCACTGCTTGTGCAGTTTCGCGTCGGAGTTTTGGCTGCTGGGGTTGCTTGGGGTCTAGCCGGGTATTTACTGCTCATCACCAATAGCCTGCAACATGAGGTGTTCTTAATATTCATGCTAGCAGGGCTATCGACTGGCGGGATTGTCGCTTATTCTGCCGATTTTGTTAGCGCGGCTGTTTATACCGTTTCTATTCTGCTGCCAGTCGCCCTTCGTCTATTATTGACAGATAGCCCGCTTTCTATTTGGATGGGCATCGCGGTATTGGTTTATTTCGTGGTTATTATTGTTAGCTTACGCAACTTACATCACAAAAATGTCGATAATATCTTGTTACGGATAGACGCGAATGCAAAAGATAGTTCTATCAAAGCTGGTGAAGAACGGTACCAGTTACTATTAGAGCATTTGCCTATTGGTATTTTTCATTTCGACATCAATCACGTTGTTACTTTCTGCAATCGTCAACTTAGTGACATATTACAAAGCCCAAACTATTTTAATGTTGGTTCAAACTTGGATGACTTAAATGATCATGCCATACAGTCAAGCTTAGAGGACGCAATCAGCACTGGAGAAACGCAACGTTACGAAGGCGTTTATAAGGAAGGGGATAGTGACACTGAACGGTGGTTAGGATTGCTTTGTGCGCCGACAACAGGCCCCCAAGGTGAAGTAACCGGTGGTATCGGGATAGTGCAGGATATTACTGAGCGTAAGCGGTCTGGTGAACAAATTGAAAAATTAGCATTACAGGACTATTTAACAGAGTTGCCAAATCGACGCATGTTAATTGATCGCTTGCAACATGCCCTTGATAATAACGCGGCGACTCGCCGAGACGTTGCATTGTTATATATTGATTTGGATAACTTTAAGAACCTTAATGATACGTTGGGCCATGCAGTCGGTGATTTACTGCTGCAACAGGTTGCTAAGCGTTTGTCGAAGTGCTTGCGCCAACGGGATCTGATGACAAAAGTTGCACGAATAGGTGGCGATGAATTTGTTGTGGTGTTAGAAGATTTGAGTGAGAACCCRGATAAAGCCGCTGAGCAAGCAGARGCGGTGAGTAATAAAATTATAAATAAGTTGAATGAAACATTTAAGTTGGCTAAACATGATTACCAATGCTCAGCCAGTATAGGGGTTGCTTTATACAATGCATATGGTGGCAGTGTAGATGATTTGCTGAGGCAGGCTGATATTGCTATGTATCAAGCAAAAGAAACTGGCAATACAGTTCGTTTTTATAACTCTGAAATGCTAGCGGAAATYAATACACGTGAAGATATGAAGCGAGCTTTACGCAAGGCAATTAATGGAGATGAATTCCAGTTGTATTACCAARYTCAGGTGAATCAATTACAAACGCTAACAGGTGTTGAAGCGCTTATTCGCTGGAAYAGACCTAAGCATGGAATGGTGTCACCAATGGACTTTATCCCGTTGGCAGAAGAAACGGGTTTGATTATYCCGATAGGKAACTGGGTGGTCAATACMGCTTGTATGCAACTTAAAGAGTGGGCAAAAGAACCATTAACACAGGCATTAACGATTGCCATTAATGTGAGYATWAAGCAGCTGATGGAAGATGATTTTGCRCAAGAAGTAAAAAGAAGCATTAGAAAGTATAAAATYAACCCTGCATTGCTTAAAATAGAACTGACCGAAAGTATGTTTCTTGATAACGCCTCGAAGGTGATTGAAACCATGAACGTCTTRCAAAAAGCTGGAGTGAAGTTTGAGTTGGATGATTTTGGTACAGGGTATTCATGCTTGCAATATCTGAAACARTTACCGTTGCATCAATTGAAAATAGACCAATCTTTTGTTCGCGATATCAATAAGGATAAAGGGGATCAATCCATTGTGAAAACCATTATAGCCATGGCCGAAGGRTTTAATATGGAGGTGATTGCAGAAGGSGTGGAAACAGAAARCCAATATTTGTTGCTTAGTAGCTATGGATGTAGACACTTCCAAGGTTATTATTTTGGAAAGCCGATGCCCATAGATGCGCTAGAAGTGGAACTTGCCAAAGCTGGAGAGATGATTGTCAACTAGCAAGCTTTGGTTTCTTTATTTAATTGAATGTCAGGATGGCAGTATCTATACAGGCATTACTGTGGATGTTGCTAAACGGTATGCGGCACATGAAGCAGGGAAGGGCGCTAAGTATATGCGTTCTCATCCACCTAAGCGCATACTGAAGGTGCTTGAATTTTCTAATCGTTCCGAGGCATCCAAAGCGGAATATGCAATTAAGCAATTACCCGCGAGTGAGAAACGTGCTTTATATGCTTCAAATTAAATAACTGATTACGGTTGTTGATTAGCCTTTTTGTTCTAAATCATCCCAACGTTCGAGTTTTGTTTCTACTTTAGCTTCTATTTCAGCAAGCCTTGCTTGTAACGTTTTGACTAGGTCAGGCTGTTCACGGTAGATGTTCGCATCTGTCAATTGTTTGTTTATTTCTGATTGCTCTGCTTCCAGTGTTTCAATTTCAAGTGGTAGGGTTTCTAACTCTTTTTTTTCATTCGAGTTTAACTTTTTTGTTGCTGGTTTTTCTTTTTCAGCCTTTATGGCAACTGGTTTATTAGTCGTCTTTTTTTCCGTCAGTTTTTCGGCCTGTTTTTGTTGAGAAAAGCGCAGCCAATCATCATAACCACCACCAAACTCATCTAATACACCATTCCCTTCAAATGCAATCACTTGTGTCACTGTATTTTCTAAAAACTCACGGTCATGGCTGACTAGGAACAAAGTGCCTGCGTAACTCTGCAACAAGCTTTCTAGTAGCTCAAGTGTGTCTATGTCTAAATCGTTAGTCGGTTCATCCATGACTAATACATTGGTTGGACGTGCAAATAGTCTTGCTAGTAACAACCGATTGCGTTCGCCACCAGAAAGTGATTTAACAGGGGAACGGGAGCGTTGAGGCGGGAATAAAAAGTCTTCTAAGTAGCTAATCACATGTTTACGCTCAGTGCCAATTTCTACAAAGTCTGAGCCAGGACTAATCGTATCAGCCAATGTGGCCTCTTCATCTAATTGTTCGCGCATTTGGTCAAAATAGGCAATGTTTAAATTGGTGCCGCGTTGAATTGTCCCGCTATCAGGTTCTATTTTACCTAAAATAAGCTTGAGCAATGTCGTTTTCCCGATGCCATTAGGTCCCAATAATCCGATACGGTCACCACGTAAAATACGGGTGCTAAAACCGTTAATGAGATTTTTGTCACCATAAGATTTTTTAACATTCTCTAATTCAGCCACTAGTTTGCCAGAGCGTTCACCAATATCTAAATTCAGTTTGACATTCCCTTGGCGCTCGCGGCGTGCAGCACGTTCTAAGCGTAGCTTTTCTAATTGGCGTACACGACCTTCATTGCGGGTGCGTCGCGCTTTAATCCCTTGCCGTATCCAAACTTCTTCTTGCGCTAGCACTTTGTCAAATTTTGCTGCTTGTGTTGCTTCAATCGCTAGCAACTCTTCTTTTTTGACTAAGTAGTTTTGATACGTGCCGACAAAGTCGGTCAGTTTTCCTCGGTCTAGTTCAACAATTCTTGTGGCTAGACGATTTAGGAAGCGTCTATCATGGGTGATAAATAACACACCACCTTTGAAACTAAGTAATAGCTCTTCTAACCATAATATTGCTTCCATGTCTAAATGGTTAGTTGGTTCATCAAGTAGTAGTACTTCAGGTTCGGCGACTAAGGCACGACCTAAAGCGACACGTTTACGCCAGCCACCAGAAAGGGTTGAAATAACAACATCAGCATCTAAACTTAAGCGCGTTAGCACGGTTTCGATTTTAGATTGCATTTCCCAGGCATTTTGTACATCTAGCTCGTGTTGCAGCACTTCCATTTCTTTCATCAATGTATCGTAATCAGCGTCAGGCTCGCTCATTTTGTGTGTCACATCATGATATGCGACTAATATTTTTTGCACGGCGCCAAGGCCTTCTGCTACGGCTTCATATATTGTGTGTTCAGGATTCAGTACGGGCTCTTGTGGTACGTAAACAGTGCGTACAGACTGTGCCGTCCATACCTTGCCATCATCTAGTTTAATTTCACCAGAAATCGCTTTTAATAAGCTGGATTTCCCAGCACCATTACGGCCAATTAAGCCAACACGCTCGCCAGCATCTAATTGAAACGCTGTTTTATCTAAAAGCGCATGGTGGCCAAAAGCAAGTGAGGCATTTTCGAGTGTAATGTATGGCATATCGTTATTTATCTTTGTTTGTTGGCTAGCATGGCACGAATATTGGCCATTTTAGCTTTCCCAAAATCTTTACTGATTTCAGGGTCGTTGAATGGGTTGCCAAAGTGGCGGACATCCCCTTTAGGCAGCTCTGCAATAAAGCGGCTAGGTTCACAGCTTTCCATTTCTCCAGCGCGTTTACGTTTTTTGCACCATGAAATGTTGAGCGACTTTTTCGCACGGGTAATGCCCACATACATCAAGCGCCGCTCTTCTTCAATTTTATCATTGTCGATAGATTCGCGGTGCGGCATGATACCTTCTTCTACGCCGATTAAAAACACATGGCCAAACTCTAGCCCTTTAGCAGCGTGTAGTGTACTTAACTTTACTGTATCCGGTTCACCATCTTCTCTGCCCTCTAATATACTAATGAGCGCTACTAATTGCGTTAGCTCTAATAGCGTTTTATCATCAGATTCATTACCAAACTCTGTGCTGCCTTTACTTTTTTTGGTGAGCCATGCAATAAATTCTAATACACTGTTCCATTTGTTTTCTGCAGCGCGCGGTTCTTCGTGATCATATAGGTACGCTTCGTATTGAATCGCACTGAGTAAATCGTTCAGTATTTCTTCTGCAGGGTCTTTTAACGCACGCTCCTGTAGCTTGTTAATATATTGGGTAAAAATCAGTAAGTCATCTAATTGTTTGTGTCCTATTTCACTTTGAAAACCACCTTCAAACGCCGCCGCGAATAATGACATGTGATGCGTGCTAGCGTATTCACCTAAGCGTTCTAGTGTTGTGCTACCAATACCCTTTTTGGGTGTTGTTGCTGCACGGATAAATGCTGGATCATCATCTTCGTTAGCGATTAAGCGTAGGTAGCTAACAATGTCTTTAATTTCAGCTTGGTCAAAAAACGATTGCCCACCCGAAATGGTGTAAGGTATTTTATTGTTGCGTAATTGCTTTTCGATAACGCGTGCCTGATGGTTGCCTCGATACAAAATGGCGTAGTCTTTAAAATTGGTGCGATGCTCAAACTTATGTGCCATTAACTTCATGACAACATTTTGCGCTTCGTGTGCTTCATCACGCGCAGCACTGACTTGTAACATGTCTCCTGTTCCTAAATCACTCCATAGCTTTTTTTCAAATAGCTTTGGGTTATTAGCAATGACCTGATTGGCTGCACGTAAAATGCGCACTGTAGAACGGTAGTTTTGTTCAAGCTTAATGACTTTTAAATTACTAAAATCCTTAGTGAGTTGGTTGAGGTTCTCAACATCGGCACCACGCCAGCCATAAATCGCTTGATCATCATCACCAACAACGGTGAACTGTTTTGAGAAGTCAGTCAGCATCTTTACCAGTTTGTATTGGCAAGCATTGGTATCTTGATACTCATCAATTAATAAGTATTTTAATTTCATTTGCCATTGGTTTAATGTGTCTGGATATTGTTCAAGCAACTCTACTGGCAATTTGATTAAATCATCAAAGTCTACTGCTTGGTAGGCTTTTAGTGTTTGTTGGTATAGCTGATACACCTTGGCAGCCACTTGCGTGAGTTCTTCATCAGCTGTAGCTTTCGCTTGATCTGGGTTGATAAATGCATTTTTCCAGCCAGAAATTTGCCATTGTGTTTGTTTGACTAGCTTTTTGTCTGTTGTGGCTAGAATATCCGATAAAATTTTATAGCTATCAGAAGAATCTAGAATTGAGAATTGCGGTTTGTATCCTAATAAAGCCGCTTCTTTACGCAGAATTTTTAAGCCTAAAGAATGAAAGGTGGCAATGGTCAATCCTTTGTTTTTTTTGCCTTCCATCAGTTGGCTTACGCGTTCTTGCATTTCAAGTGCCGCTTTATTGGTAAACGTAATGGCGGCAATTTCTTTGGGCGCATAGCCTACATGGTCAATTAAGTGGGCGATTTTTTGGGTAATCACACGGGTCTTGCCACTGCCAGCACCAGCCAGCACCAGCAGAGGACCATCAACATATTTTACAGCTTCGCGCTGGGGAGGATTGAGCGTATTTAACATTCTTAACTTGTAGGATTCGACATGCATTTCTGCCGAATAAAATATTCGTAGGCGTATTCTAACTGCTTACGAAAAATAATAAGGCATAAAAATAAAATAAATCATTCCCTTAATGACAAATAACATTTACTATTCGCATGCTATGCCAGAATTTGATTTAAAAACCATTATTTTTATGTCGATGCTTCTGACCTTCATGTTGTCTATGTTGTTGGGTATTACGCGTGCCCATCACAAAGGACTAAAAGGGCCAGGTTATTGGGCTGTTGGCAATTTAGTTGTTGGCCTAGGGATGGTGTTGGTGTTAATGCAGCTAGAAGATGGGTTGCTATACCTGCCAGGCACAGCGCTGATTGGCGCAGGATTAAGTTTATATATCAACGGTATTCAAGCTTTTTCTGGCAAAGTGCCAGATCATCGCATCCCATTACTTGTCTTTGCACTACTCTTTGTTGTTGATATTTATTTTATGATGATCAACAAGGATATTCGCACTACGGTTGTGGCGGACGCTTTGATTTTTGCTGGTGTATATTTCATATGCGCCAGACTTACATTTGCTCAGGACGAAGGCTTGCTGGGTAATTTATATTGGATTACTTCCAGCCTGTTCCTATTTTTAGGGTTGCTCATGGTAGGCCGTGCTGTTTCAGCATCTCGTGTGGATATTTCTGTATTTGACTCATTTGCGACTTGGCCGGTAAACGCTTACACCTTCATGATTGGTGCAGTTTCTCAGTTCTTTATATCAAGTTTGTTTGTATTGATGTTGAGCTATCAATTGAATAAAAAATTAGCATCGATGGTCACTGTTGATGGGTTGACGGGCATTTTGAATAGACGTGGCTTAGAAGATGCTTGTGTGAAAATGCAGGGCTTATGTAAACGTATTCATATGGGCATGGCGGTGCTACTCATTGACATCGACCACTTTAAAAAAGTGAATGATGAGCATGGTCACTTAGCAGGAGACGATGTATTAAGACACATAACTAGAGTTGCAGCGGATGTTTTGCGGACTGGTGATGTTATCGGGCGCTATGGTGGTGAAGAATTTGCAGTATTTATGCCAAATACCAATGAAAGTGAAGCGGCAATATTGGCTGAACGCATACGAGCAGCTATTGAAGCCACACCATTTAACGAAGGCAGCTTGAATATTCCAATTGCGGCTAGTATTGGTGTTGCAGATTCTGTGCGGGCAGGGTATGACTTTAAAGGGTTAATTGCTGCCGCGGATTCAACTTTATATTCTGCTAAAAACACAGGTAGAAATAGAGTGATGCGTTATACCGAAGTGAAACTGGCACTATAGTCTTCTAATAGCGGTCTTCTAACAGTCGTCTTCTAACCTAGCAGTCGTCATCTAGCAGTCAATTAAAGCTCAATCTTTTACATCTGCGGCAGAACCATTTTCTTTTTGTAGAGTAGTTCCTTCAATCATTGCTTTTCTACTCATCGGCGTTTCAAGACTGACACGCCCGATAGCGCCATGTCGGTACTCTGTTAACAGCACCATGGCGGTTCTTTCTAAATCCCATAATCCATCACGTCGCTTATAGGCGCGCCGTTTAGCGATGGCCTCTAATAAGTCCACACCATCCATTGTTGTGACATCTAACTTCATTGCTGCTAGCTTATAACGCGCATCCAGTAGCTCTGCATAGTTGCGTAGTAAATTATCAGCTAAAAACAGTGCAACATCTTCATCTATCACCGCATTTCGACCAATTGCATGGCTAGCTGCAAGCATAAAGCCATCACTTTCGTGTTCTATTCTTGGCCACATCATGCCTGGGGTGTCGATAATATTCATCGTGGCATCTAGCTCAAAACGTTGCTGATTTTTGGTGACAGCGGGCTCGTCACCAACTTTGGCAATTCTGCGGTTGAGTAGGGCGTTCATTAATGTCGATTTCCCTACATTAGGGATGCCCATAATCATCATACGTAATGGCTTTAAGTGTGTGCCGCGATGGGGTGCTAGTTTACGACAAATCCCAGGTATTTTTTTTGCATCTCCTGGCTTCTTACAAGAGAGTGCAACAGCCTTCGTATTAGGCTGCGCATTAAAGTAATTGAGCCACGCTTGGGTGCTTTGAGGGTCGGCTAAATCAGCCTTGTTGAGTACCTTAAGGTTTGGTCGCTGACGAAATAAACGCATTTCATCAATCACTGGGTTATGACTGGCATCTGGTAGACGCGCATCCAGCACTTCAATGACCACATCGATAAATTCCATGGTTTCTGCCGCTTTTTTGCGCGCGGAGGTCATGTGACCTGGGTACCATTGAATTGCCATGTTATGCCTTAAAAGATAATGATAAATGTAAACTTAGGCGCATTTTAACATTAGGCGAGGTGGCAAAATGATTTATTGCGGATATTCAAACACYCTTTAGCATTATTTCTTTGTCTTTTTCACAGATGTTAATTTGGCAGGCTCTAGTTTTTTACCAGACATGAGCATTTCTTTTATCGCTGGCGCAGCTAGGGGCCTACTAAAATAGTAACCTTGAATTTCATCGCACTTTTGATTTTTTAAATAATAAACTTGTTCAGCCAGCTCAACGCCTTCCGCAACCACCTTCATATTCATGTTCTTTGCTAAATTAATAATGGTGTTCACTATTGGGGTTTTTTCCGTATTAAGTGTGATGGAATCAATAAATGCTTTGTCAATTTTTAGCGTGTCTATCGGCAGTTTGTCTAAGTATGAAAGGTTGGAATAACCTGTGCCAAAATCATCAATGGATAGTTGAATGCCCATTGCTTTGATTTCATGTAGTTTATTAATGGCTTGATTAGCATTTGTCATTAGTAGGCTTTCGGTCAGTTCTAATTCTAAACATTCCGCCTTCAATCCCGTTTCAATAAGGATAGATTTAATGGTCTCAACAAGGTCGTCCTGTTGAAATTGTCTTGCAGAAATATTCACAGACATGAGTAGTCTGCTGATGCCATATTTTTGCCATGTAGCCAATTGTTCACAAGCTGTGCGCAGTACCCACTCTCCAATAGAGATAATTAACCCTGCGTCTTCTGCAACCGGAATAAACTGTGCAGGGGAAACATGACCAAGTGTTGGGTTATTCCAACGAATTAATGCTTCCAGCCCCACAATCTCGTTGGTGATTAAGTCTACTTTTGGTTGGTAATGCAGCGTAAGTTCATCTTGATCAATTGCTTTGTGCAGTAGCGTAATCATTTGCATACGCTCTGCCGCCTTTTCATT
>NVTX01000050.1 GCA_002401735.1 Methylophilaceae bacterium
ATACTCTTGAACCGCTTCTTTTGTTGGCTCTTGCTCTAACACTGCCTCTAAATACCAAACAAATTTAGAATACCGTGAAATACCACCAAACTGTACATGATGGTCGACCAAAGCTTGTGCTTGCGTATCGGTACCACCCAACTTTTTCGCTGTGCGAAAATATGAATCTATTTTTGTAATATTAGAATCGAGGATGACACCATCACAATCAAATACAATCGTTTTATATTTTTTTAATTCAATTCTCAAGCTTCATCTCAATGAACATAATTTAATAAAKGTGATTTAACAAACAAAAYGYMATGCRAAAAAAGGTTTTGCATYTATTCCGCAAAACCTTYATTACACTRATTTTAAGTAGTTAAGCTGGTTTAATAGCACTTGCCTCTTTTGCTAACTGAGTAATATGTGCCCAGTCTTTTCTTTCTATTGCATCYGCAGGYGTTAACCAKGTRCCACCACAAACCACAACATTAGGTAGTGCTAAAAAGTCTGCMGCTGAGTTAACTTTTACRCCACCMGTTGGGCAAAACTTAACATCAGCAAATGGCCCTGCAAAGCCTTTAAGTAAGTTAATACCACCAACAGCAACAGCTGGGAATAATTTTAAGAAATAGTAGTCATCAGCATTCGCCATCATAATTTCTGATCCGGTAGAAACACCTGGGAGTAATGGCAAACCAATTTCACGTGAATATTGACCTAGTTCTGATGTATAACCAGGGCTTACTGCAAACTGACAACCAACATCTAGAGAATTTTTAGCATCTTGTAAATTACGCACTGTTCCAGAACCAAGAATCGCATCAGGCACATGCTTCGCAATTTGCTCCATAGCTTCCAATGCAACAGGTGAACGTAGTGTTACTTCAAGGACTTTAATACCACCTTCAAGTAACGCTTCTGCCATTGGTACTGCATCTTCTACTTTGTTAATTACAATAACTGGTATTACTGGACCTTCTTTCGCTAAATCTAATGTATTCATCATTCTCTCAATATTGTTTTAATAAATTCTTTATTTCTTCTGGCGGCACTTCAACATAAAAAATTAGCTTCAAAATCAAATGAGGCAAGGCACTTGAGTGCAGGCAGTACGATTAGTACGACAAGCGAAAGTAACGCAGCTTCATTTGACTTTTCAAGTTAATTACAACCAGGTGATGGCACCTTCTTCAGCCGATAGTACATTCCTTCGCATACCGCCAAACAATTCCCGACCAAAGCCATGTTCATTTTGATGACGTTTTTCGTCAGAAAGCACTTCAACTTCACGCTCTTCCCACTCATCTTCATCAACTAATACATTAACCATTCCAACCTTAGCGTTTAAACGGATGATGTCACCTGTACGCACCTTCGCTAGTGGCCCACCGGCTGAAGCCTCAGGGCTTAAATGAATCGCCGCAGGAATCTTGCCCGAAGCACCACTCATGCGCCCATCGGTCACAATCGCAATCATAAAGCCTTTGTTTTGCAAYACSGCCAATGGTGGCGTTAATTTATGTAGCYCTGGCATCCCATTYGCTTTTGGCCCTTGGAAACGTATCACGGCAATAAAATCTTTTTCTAATTCACCACGATCAAATGCTGCTAACAACTCTTCTTGTGCATCAAACACAATCGCGGGKGCTTCAATAATGTGGCGATCTTCTGGCACTGCCGAAATTTTAATCACACTACGGCCTAAATTACCTTTAAGTAAACGTAAACCACCTGTTTCACTGAATGGATGCTCTGCTGTACGGACAATCAATTCATCTTTACTTCCTTTGGGCAAATCCTTCCATACAAGCTTGTTATCTTCTTTAACCGGTAATTTTCCATAATCGCGTAAACCACCATATGCCACCGTAAATACATCTGGGTACATATAACCAGCATCAATCAATTCACGAATCACAAATGCGGGACCGCCAGCATCTTGGAATTGGTTCACATCAGCTTTACCATTTGGATAAATACTCGTTAATAATGGTGTCGTTTTTGCAAGATGATAGAAATCAGTCCAATCAATAATAATACCTGCCGCACGTGCAATGGCTACCCAATGGATTAAATGATTCGTTGAACCGCCCGTTGCCAACAACGCAACCATGGCATTCACAATCACATGTTCATCAACCAGCCTGCCAATGGGGGTGTAATGATCTTTTTTCGTGTTCTCTAACACCATTTTAACGGACTCACGCGTCAACAATTCACGCATCCCATCGTGTGGGTGGATAAATGCAGAACCTGGCACGTGCAAGCCCATCGCTTCCATCAACATTTGATTGCTGTTGGCAGTACCATAGAAAGTACAGGTGCCAGCACCATGGTAAGCTGCAGACTCTGAAGCCAACAACTCTTCACGATCAATTAAACCCTGTGCATATTGCTCACGCACTTTAGATTTTGCTGTGTTATCAATGCCCGTGCTCATTGGGCCTGCTGGGACGAAAATACAAGGTAAGTGTCCAAACTGTAAAGCTCCAATTAATAAGCCTGGTACGATTTTGTCACATATACCCAGTAAAAGCGCCGCATCAAACACATCATGCGATAAAGCAACTGCCGTACTCATGGCAATCGTATCGCGACTGAACAATGACAGCTCCATGCCTGGCTCACCTTGCGTAATACCATCACACATCGCCGGTACGGCGCCAGCAACTTGCGCTGTCGCACCATATTTGTTTGCTTCCTCTTTAATAATGTCTGGATAGCTCGCGTATGGCTGATGCGCAGAAAGCATATCGTTATAAGCGGTTACAATCGCAATATTTGGCGCTTTTTCCGCCACAATACGCAATTTATCATTTGCTGGCATAGCTGCAAATGCGTGCGCCACGTTAGCACAACCTAGACGGTCTGCGCCACGGTCACGATTGGCAATTTCATCTAAACGCTGTAAGTAAGCCGTCCTCGTAGGACGACTGACTTCAATAATACGTTCGGTAACTTCTACATGGGATTGTTTCATACTCAACTCACTTAATGATGCTGCATGCTACGCAGAATTAAAATTATCTAGACTTCAATTATCGCTTAAAGTAGTGAATACCGTCAAACAACAAAGGGACTATTAATAGAATTTTTTATAAAAAAAGAATAACTTATACATGGGTATACGCTATTTTTTGGTGACTAACACATCCTCCAGCATTAAATACTCTAAATCACAACCATAGAACATATTTAACGCATCTTCGGGACTACAAATCATCGGCTCGCCCCTCCTATTTAATGATGTATTTAAGACAACGGCACTGCCCCGCAGCGTTTCCAAATGCTCAATTAATTCATAGTACCGCGGATTGGTGTCTCGCGTGACCACTTGTACGCGCGCGGTACCATCCTCATGCACCACTTCAGGAATGCGATCATTCCAAGCTGGATTCACATTAAAAGTAAACGTCATATACGGCGCAGGGTGCTTCGTTTGCAATAAATCTTCTGCTACTTTGTCTAATATACTTGGACAAAAGGGCCGCCAGCGTTCACGATATTTAATTTGCGCATTAATACGATCAGCCACACCRGAATAACTAGGATCACCCAAAATACTACGACAACCAAGAGAACGCGGGCCAWATTCCATTCGGCCTTGGAACCAAGCCAAAGGATTTCCTGCTGCTAACAACTCCGCTGCCTTTTGTGGAAAGTTATCTACTTTTTCAAAGACTGGCTTTTCTGGATGTGCTTCACATGCAGCAATACATTCGTCACTCGTAAATGAGGGCCCTAGATAAGCATGTTCCATTTTATCAATGGTTTCTCCAGCCAAATGGGCGGCATAAGTAGCCGCACCCAATGAAGTACCATTATCACCAGAAGCCGGCTGCACAAAAAGCTCTTTCACATGCGGCAGGCTAATAATGCGCTGATTTAACTTCACATTCAGCGCCACGCCACCTGCCATCACAATCTTGCCAGTTACGCGGATGATATCGCCTAAATAGTATTCAATCATTTCAAGCGCTAGCTTTTCCAGCAACGCCTGAATAGATGCTGCGTAATGAATATAAGGATCATCAATTTCATCACCTTCTCGTTTTGGGCCTAAACGCTTGATCAGCTCAGGCGTGAAATAATAGCCTTTCCCGTTTTCTTTATAACGACGCAAACCAACCACATTCACCAGCTTAGTATTCACAATAAGCTCGCCATTTTCAAACTTAGCTAAATCAGATAAATCATACTTTGTCGGATCACCATAAGGTGCCATTCCCATGACTTTAAATTCGCCATCCAGCATGTCAAAACCCAAGTACTCGGTTATCGCACCATAAAGGCCACCTAATGAATCAGGGTCATAAAACTCTTTAATTTTATGTATCTTGCCATTTTCACCATACCCAAAGAAGGTAGTGGCATACTCCCCTTTTCCGTCAATACCAACAATTGCTGTTTTTTCTTTAAAACCACTTAAGTGATAGGCACTGGATGCGTGCGCCAAATGATGCTCGACAGGGACAAATTCGGCTTTWCTTAACCCCAGCTCTTTCATTAATGCTAACGATTTATCGCGGTTACGCCTAAACCGACGATTACCATTAAAAATAGCGTCTAAGGCACGATCAGGTGCATACCAATGTCGCTTTGCAAAATGCCAACGCGCTTTGGTACATAATGAGATTTCAGCATAGGGAAAAGCAACAATATCAACATCCTCAGGCTTAATACCCGCKTGCTCCAAACAAAACTTTGCGGCCTCATAAGGAAATTTATTTTTAGCGTGTTTATCACGTAGAAAGCGTTCTTCTTCTGCTGCTGCAATTATTTTTCCATCTACCAAAATAGCGGCAGATGCATCATGGCTTAATGCCCCTGATAAACCCAATACAATCATTTAATTCAACTCTATGTGATTATTCTAATATTTGTGCTGCCTGCAAAGGCGTATGGTCGACATAGACCACTTTGAACACTTTAACAAACGCATTATACAGGGAAGGTTCATCTTTCCAATTTTGCATAAACCGTTTGATGTCACGSACATGSGCTCTTTTTGCAAAAAAGGARTACTTGTGCTGTTGCATACTATCYAAATCAATCAAYARTGATTGACCRYYTTTAAGCACTTTAATATTRGTCGCCTTCATATCACCATGAGAAATATTGAGCAATTTCAGCTTGTAAAACAATTGCACCAACTGCTTGATTGCTTGCGCACGCAAAGCCTTATCGGAAGCCTGTTTAAAGAACATGATCATATCTGGCGCATCGACATATTCCGTCAAAAAATAAGCTTTACCTCTTAGCCCAAAATTTCGTGTTTCTATTAGTGCGACAGGATTAGCTGTTTCTAATGCTAACAGCTTGAGTCGATGTGCATTTGCCCAAGAAACAGAAGCGCGCGTTTGCCTCCATGCGCGACTAAGCCCATGCCAAAATCCTTTAATGTTATAACGCTTCAGTACAACACTAAGTCCATCGACAGAAGCGTGTGCTACCGTGCAAGTGTTCCCATTTTTGATAATATTATCAGGATTAAAGTAAGCGTCTAACGCTGATATCGTTTGCGGCAATTCAACTGTGGAATAGTCACTTCTAATCGCTGAAAATAAAGATGCTGTTTTAGCAACATCAACATCTGTACATTGCCGAAAGACTTTTTTATCGGCATAAGAGATCGTCGCCTTACGCCTAGCCGCGGCCACACTTAATTTAATATTCGATAAACTTGGTGGTTCAGGCCACATTCTTGTTTCAGCATAAATCGTTAGCAATGCTAGCAAATAACGTTCAAGCATTAATACATCAAATTTAGATAGCAATTGACAGAGGTTATCCAGCGCTTTTTGTTGCGACAAAGCACCCGCACTACGGATACCATCGCCATCAATACTATAAACAGCTTCCCCCTTAATTAAGAAGTTCTTAAGGTATAAATCTGTTTGTACTAAGCTAGCTTCATGATGCGTAGCAATTGTTCGCACCAATTTTTTTGCGAGTGTTAAACGCGCAGATTCACTTGCATCAACCCAAACATCCTCTGCATTTCGTGAGCCTAAAATCTCTTCAAAAACAACAGCATGCCCCTTGACCTTACTCACATCACTTTGCACAAGCATCTCAGGCGTTAAAATATTCGCACTTTTTAAACTTTCCACACCAGCCACATCTCGCAAAGCATAGTATGTCGCTTTATGACCAAAAAACAGCTTAACGTAAACGGGTCTTCCCTGCCATGTAGCACGACAAACACAACGGCGTAACGGCACATGGCGTACCACTTCTAAAGACTTCAGCGTGCTGCCATCATCTAAACTAAGTCCTGCTTTGTTTAGGCCAAAACTGGCTAACAAACTGGCGTTATCTTTTTGCGTCATTTTCTGTTTTGAATGAAAGGTATACGTTGATAAAGCCTAACGCCGCATTGAGCGTCGCAATATAAATCGGCACATGAATCGCAGTGGTTTAGTTAGCCGTTTCACTTGAAAGTATTGCAGAAAAAAGTACAGCCGATCACTCCGTGACCAATATTTCGCATGTCGATTAAGCGCAGCCAAATCGAAATATGCACGATAAAGAAATAGAATGTTAAAACGAGCCTTCTCAAGATCAATCAACGCAACTTCTGGTTGATTTTCTGCATCTTTTATAAAAATATGTTTTGGGTATAAAGCCCTATGTACTAATCCAGTGTCATGAAAGTCACGTAATGAAGCAGCTATCGTCTTAAGTAGCTTTTTTTTCTGCAGTCGCGTCTTATGCTTAACGGCATGCCAATCCTGAGCTATGACATCTAACGGCTGAAAATCAAGTAAAGTTTCCGTAGCCAAAATGGCGCAGACTTTGCCTTCAACTTTTTGTTCTTCATAAAAGACCACTTTAGGTGCCTTTATCCTACAAACTTCTAAAAATCCCAACCGTTTAAATTCCCGCCGAAAAGTAGGCTCGCCGCTAAAAGGGTGGAACAACGTCCGTCGGCCATGATTTTGCTGTTTTTTAACAAATACGTTTAAATCATCACCATTAGACTGCAGTGCTAACTGCCCCACGCCGCTCCAGCCGCCACGCCGATAATTTGGCTCTTCAAACCACTCAATTTTTTTATTCCATATCTGCTCAAAACCAGCTAATTGGTGCTGTGCAAATATCTGTCGGTAACGTTTAGTTTGAAACAATTGGACTCGCTATACAAATGATTAATGATGGGATTATATCAGTCCTTAAAAATGCAGGGGATGCGTAAGGTGCGTTTGCACACTATAATGGCAAGCGTATGATAAGACTAATTTTCAAACCGCTATCTTTACTACCCTTACCTGTACTGCACTTCCTAGGAAAAGCACTCGGCACTATTTTGCTTCATACAGCAGGCAAAGCTAAACGTCGGACGATAGACAACATGGCGCAAAGCCAGTTATTTCCTAAGCCTCTAACAAGCTCCGTCCGCCAAAGCTTCTCATCCTTAGGCAAAGCTATTTTAGAAACACCTTATATTTGGAATAGCGACAGTCAAAAAATAGCTAAGCTCGTAAAAAAAGTGCATGGCTGGGAAACGGTTGAAACAAGTGTCAACTTAAACAAGGGCATCATTTTTCTAACGCCACATATGGGATGTTTTGAAATAACACCACTTTACTTCGCACTACATCATCCAATTACAGCCCTGTACCGACCACCAAAGAAAGCATGGCTAGCACCCCTGATTAATACTGGCCGCGCACGCCATAACATCACCTTAGCTGAGGCCAATGCTAGCGGTGTAAGAAAACTGATGAAGGCTTTAAAAAAAGGCGAGGCCATTGGCATTTTGCCCGACCAAGCGCCTGCTGCAGGGGAAGGTGAATGGGCGGACTTTTTCAATAAACCGGCTTATACAATGACCTTAGCCAGTAAATTGGCAGAAAAAACTGGAGCCATTGTCATTATGGTATTTGGGGAACGGCTAGCAAATGGAAAAGGCTACGCATTACATTTCACAAAAGTAGATTCTATCGCGACCACTCAACAATTAAATATATCCATTGAAACGCAGATCAAACAATCCCCTCATCAATATTACTGGAGCTACCATCGCTACAAAGTGAGTAGAAAGTCTAAAGGTAATCATCAAAAACCAACTGCCTAACTGCATTAAGAATACATATTAAAAAAGCCGATACGAATATCGGCTTTTTTTATTACTCGTAAGATTGTCTAGTTTTGCACCGCGGCTTCTGCTGGAGCAGGTTCCGCTACAAATATTTCAACGCGCCTATTTTTTGCTTTGTTGGCTACCGTATCATTCGCAACCAGCGGTTCACGTGAGCCATGCCCTTCCGTCACAAAGCGGCTTGCACTAACCCCTTTTGTCACAAGGTAATCACGCACACTGCTTGCACGTTTTAATGATAACGGGTTGTTAACGGCATCACTACCGGTACTATCGGTATGCCCGATAATAGTCACATTTGCACTGGGGTTTTTAACGAGGCCTGTTGTGAACGTATCTAACACCTGTTTAAAATTTGAGTCGATCTGCGCACTTCCCACTGCAAAAGAAATGTCGCTAGGGATTTCTAGCTTTAATTGATTATCCTCGGTTTGTGTTACGACAACACCCGTCCCCTCAGTTGCCTGCTCCATTTCTTTCTTCTGTGCTTCCATTTTTTTAGACCACACATTGCCAGCAATTGCACCAGCTGCACCACCAACGACAGCACCAATCGCGGCACCTTTGCCTTTGCCAGCAATCACGCCAACTACCGCACCAATACCGGCACCAATTGCTGCGCCCTTAGCTGTCCCTTTTTGCGTTTCCGTCATACTGGCACAACCGCCTAATGCAAAAGCCGTTATTACCGCACCAATCACTATTTTTTTAACCATGTATTGCTCCTCTTATAAAACTATTATTCATATTAAGCTGAATCATYAACAAAACGTTTTKCTCACCATTAGATAACGTACCAATCAGCGATTGGACTACTTTAAATCTAATTTAGTGCGTTCTGCTGCTAGTTTTTTTTGAAATTTRTGGCTATTAAATTTGGYGTGAAGTSCTTTGGCTCTGRTKCCCACTTGTTGCCAAAAACRATCGCTTTGTGGCTGGTAGTRTTTTTTAAATCGCAAATAGTCTCGYGCAGACAACCCAAYAYCCATACTAGAGAAGTACAAAGCAGCGATATCTTTCATATTCGCTTTTTCTGAGGGCCTTGTGTGAATTAACACTCGATGCAAATCAATTAAGAATAAGTTAATGGCAGGTAAGTTTTTATTATCCAAGCATAAATGACATAAATAGAAATCACGGTGATTCACACCGTTCTCATGGATTGTCTTTGCCACGCTCGCGGCGGCAATAATGAGATGACGTTTAAACTTCGCATCTGGTGGATTGTTTTTCCAATCGGCACACAAATCTTCTAAAGAAGTAATGTCACCTAAATCCTCAGTCATRACAAACGACTGCAAACCTGCYGGATTACAACCTTTCTGTCCGTAAGCGACTAAAGGCGTTGTTGCAATRCCTAGAGAARTYACKTTCTYWATTGCCTGCACTTCTRTCATCGCACCTARAATTGGCTTTTTAAACGAAACAATGTTTTTAAAWATTTCAYYCCAGCCCACACCAAAATGYTGCTTAATAAAATAYCGCTTCCCTAGCAATTCCACTTGGCTTGTTTTYCGGCCAGGTACRTCRCGAAAAGGCTTACCTACCAATGTCATTGCTGCTTCAAACACATCACGCCCTGATGMTTTTTCAAGCGCYCCCCGTAAAGCRGCAGGCATATTCAACACYGTYTTTTGTTTGCATTGCATTGCCTAGCTACCAGTCTTTATTGCTTTTTTAAACTCAGCCAGCTTAATAAGAATAAGGGCTTCTGCACTACCATCATTAGCTTGCATAATGCCTTTGATATAAGCAAGTCCATTTTTTGCCCATTTTGATTTGGGTTTAGCATCGGTTGCTAGCACTTTTCGCATCCGTAGCCATTCTGCATTAAAGTTATTCTGGTCAAACGGCAGTGYTGAGACTAAACCCGCATCGGCTGATTTAACATGAGTCGCATAGCCACAACTTTCGGTCACTAACATTGGTGTACCACACGCCATTCCTTCTAAGATAACCAAGCCTGTATTTTCTCGGTACGCTGGATGCACACACACATTGGCACCTTGCATCAACTGGGGAATATCTGTTCGCCCTTTAGAAATGACCACATGATCTTGCAACCCGAGCTTTTCTGCCATCGTTGCAAACTGCTTAGGATTATCCTGCCCCACGGCAACTAACCTYGTATTAGCACGCAAAGCRGCGGGCATTGCTRCYAAAGCYAAAATGGCRCGATCYAAGCCTTTCATGGAAAAGCCCGAYCCYGTGAGCAAATAAACAAARTCACTTGCRCCAAAYCCAAATGCCTGCCGYAAATGGCGGCGCATYTTTCCTTTATGCWCCARYGCAAAGCGTTCWGGMGATAAATAAGGCGGGATATAGTGAAAGCGYTCATCTTGCAAACCATACCAACGCTGRAAATGCGACTTCTCAGTGAGTGAAACRGCCAACACATGTGTGACTGATTCCGCTGAGAAAATAGCTTTCTCGCAAGCTGCAAACCATTTTGTCCGTGGCGCTAAGCGGTATAGMAAACTACGTTGCGTATGTGCTCTTTCGATAAAACAAGGATCAGCTGCAAAATGTGCATCCAACCCTGCCATGCGGTTATACCCAAAAATATAATCAAAGTGATTGGACTTAATCATCTTAAATACAATGCTAATAAACTTCTTGTATCGCTGAAAATTCAACCAGCCTTTTTGCGGCAGCACATGGATAGCAATACYCTTAGGAACATCACCCTGCCAGCTCAAGGTAAATACCTCCACCTCATGTCCACGTTTAATTAACTCATCGGCCGTRCGGAGCATATCTCTCTGCATGCCWMCGAAAGGAAAATACTTAAATATAATGAATGCGAATTTCAATGATTRATCAATCCATCTATAGAAACGTTGATTGTATGCGAAAATAGCGCCATGAAACGTATTTTACTGGTTAAAACATCTTCTTTAGGAGATGTTATTCACAATTTACCCGTAGTCACTGACATTTTACAGCAACATCCTGATGCACACATTGATTGGGTTGTTGAAGAAGGCTTTGCTGACATTCCCAAGCTTCATCCCGCCGTCAAACAAATCTTTACCGTTGCCGTTAGACGTTGGAGAAAGMAAGTTTTTAGCAAAACAACCTGGCGTGAAATTGCGGCATTTAAGAAACAAGTTTCACAAAAAAAATACGATTTAATTATTGATACCCAAGGTTTGCTTAAAAGCGCCATCATGACCAAATTCGCCCAAGGCACAAAATGTGGGCTAGATAAGAACTCGGCTCGCGAACCTCTTGCTAGCTATTTTTATGATCAAAAACACCATGTAGCTCGGAACCAGCATGCCATCATCCGCAATCGCGAATTAGCAGCACAGGCCTGTGGTTATCAAAAACCAACGAATGCGCCTGATTATGGTATCGCAGTGGAGAAAGCTGATGTAGAAGTAACATTACCGAAAACCTTTGTTATCGGGCTGCACGGCACCAGCAAAGACAGCAAACGATGGCCAACATCTCACTGGATTGCGTTGGCAAAAAAACTATCCGCGCAACAATGCCACCTCGTTTTACCATGGGCAAGCCAAACAGAGCATCAACGTGCACAAGAAATTGCAGATAACGGTAACAACATTACCATTTTACCAAAACTAAGCATTGCAGATTTAGCCGCCATTATTGGTCAAGCATGGGTTGCTATTGGTGTCGATACTGGCTTGTCACATTTAAGCGTTGCGCTCGACATTCCAACAGTCGCCATTTAT
>NVTX01000051.1 GCA_002401735.1 Methylophilaceae bacterium
ATTTTACTTACCGTGCTTATCAGCATCGGGGTCATTCCTAAATATTTATTGGATAAATTACAGCAAGATTATGTGGCGCAAGCCCCGATCCATTGGCAGGACAATAACGCCATTATCTTGCTGGGTGCTGGCCTCGAAAAAGTTGGTGATACTATTAATAATGTTGATAGTATTGAACCGCCCTTCCATGCTTTTGGCCGGATCTACGCAGCGGCAAGACTTTATAATGAATGTATTGGCACTGAACAACAATGTAAAATCATTGTCAGCGGTGGTGATACGCAAAAACTAGGGGACACAGAAGCCGCTGTTTATAAAAACCGCTTAGTATCTATTGGCATTAATGCTGCTGATATTATCATCGCTAAGGCAGCCAGTGTCGCAGGATCAATCACTCTCTATGGTGGAGAAATCAGTATAACTGAGGCGCTGACCAGTACCGATACTGGCGATATTTTTATAAAATCAGTTGCCACAACCAGTGATGCTTTAGTGATAAGTGGTTCTGGTGCAATTAATAAAACAGGTGGAGCTAGGTCGACATTAACCTTGCAATCCAGTGCTAGAGTTCAAATTCAAGGAGGCGGAATAACGGCAACAAACACGGCTTTAGATACTGTTATTTGGTCTGACTTTACCGATATTGCTCATGGTGGCGTGAGTATCAACGCTGACATAGCAACCAATGGTGGGCATTTATGGGTTGGTGGTAGTAACACTAATGGTGGCAGCTCAATATGGAATGGACTTACTGTTGGTGATGGCGCTAGTATAGGAGCTTCAGGATATAACCATGTTTCCCTAGACTTGGATGGTGATATCAATACAAATGGTGGTGATGCATTTTTCTGGGCCGGAGTTGGATTTGATTCGGATGATAGTGGCATCTCAGTTCTTGGAAACACCCATTCCGTCAATACAGGTGCAGGTGATTTAACTTTTATAACAGATCATTTTGTTCCAACCAGAAACGGTACGTTAAATATCATAACAACAGGGAACCTGACTTTTGCTCCAAATGCCGGAAGCTATCCAACTGATTTCACATGGAATGGTTCTGGTGCTAACTATAATTTAACAGGTGATTTTGGCCCATTAGTTATCAATAGTATTGCCAATCTTAGCGGGTTGAGTATTGGTGAATACACTGGGGTGAGCGGTGTCACCTTTTCTAATAGTTCAAATATAATCATAAATAGTGCAACGTCCATTTCGGGAAGTATTAACCTTTCCTCAAGTGGTGCTACGACACAAAACGCTGCTTTAACGGCATCAGGTTTATTATTAAGCGGCACGGGTACCTATACACTTACAAACACTTCAAATGATTTCGATACTTTAGCGACCAATAGCGGCGCAATTAATGTTGTTGATAGTGATGGGTTTTCAATTGGAACAGTTAACAGTGTTAATGGCATAACATCTACGGGTACGATTAATCTCGCAACTCAAAGTGGTGATTTAACCATTAGTGAAAATATTACAACAACAGATACATCTAGTTCAGCTCTCATCCTTAATGCCGGGAAAGCAACAGCAGCAGGGGCTTCAACCGGAGGCAATTTAATTTTCAGTGGCAGCCCAACAATGACCATTGGTGCTGGTGGCCGCGCTACATTTTATAGTGGCAGTATTTCAAGCAGCACCGGACTTGCTGCATTGATTGGTTCAGGTAGTGGTAACTTCCGATACAACAGTGATGAATCAACAACGAATTACACCAAAGCATTAGGCGCAGGAAACTATGCTATCTATCGGGAACAGCCGACATTAACAGTGACGGCCTCTGACGAAACAATTACCTACGGTGCTACGCTTTCAGAAGCGACAGTAACAAGTGGACAAAATGGCGATACCGCCGTGCAGTCACTTAGCACTGCGGCATCGGTAGCGGCTGGAGGCAGCACATCGACTTCTGGAAACGCTATTGTAGGTAGTCATACATTGACTGCTTCATCTGCAGTTGATCAGCTAGGCTATGCAATTAATTATGTGACAGGCACATTAACGGTCAATAAAAAAGCACTAAGCATTAGTGGTATTGCCGTTGATAATAAAACCTACGATGGTAATACATCAGGAAGTACTAATTTTGGTAGCGCCAGCTATACCGGTTTAATCGGCGGTGATCTTTTAACGCTTTCTAGCGTAACAGGTACATTTGATACTAAAAATGTAGGTACGGGTAAAACAGTCACTTTAAGTAGTAGTAATTATACTGGCGCGGATTTAGCCAATTACAGTATTACCGATCAAGCAACGACGACAGCTAACATTGATACAAAAGCCTTAAGCATCGCTGGCACAAGCGCAGCAGGTAAAACCTACGATGGTAATACGACAGCAGTGATTACCACCGGCACACTCAGTGGCTTAGTTGGTAGTGAAACTTTAACCAGCACAGCAGCAGGTGTGTTTAGTAGTAAAGATGCGGGTAGTCGCACAGCGACAGCTGCATATACCTTAGTCGATGGCACCAGTGGTGGTTTGGCTAGTAATTACAGCTTAGCCAATACGACAGGGCACAGCGCAACCATTGCACAAAAAGCCTTAAGCATTGCGAGCACCACCGCTGCTGACAAAACCTACGATGGTAATACGGCAGCAGCGATTACCACTGGTACACTAAGTGGCTTAATTAGTGGTGAGACATTAACCAGTACCGCCACTGGCGTATTTGACAGTAAAAATGCAGGTGCAAGAACCGCAACAGCTACATACACGTTAGTAGATAGCACAGGCTCAGCAAGCAACTACACGTTAGCCAATACGACAGGACACAGCGCAACCATTGCACAAAAAGGCTTAACAGTTAGCGGCATCACCGCGGCTAACAAAACTTACGATGGCAGCACCACTGCGAGCATTAATAGCGGCAGTATTGCCTTTGCTGGCTTAGTTGGCGGCGACACCTTTGTACTAAATGCGACCAGCGGTGTATTTAGTGATAAGAATGCAGCGAACGGTAAAACCGTAACCCTCACCAACACCTATACTGGTACTGATGTTGCCAACTACAGCATTACTGATCAAGCAACGACCACAGCTAACATTACGCAAAAAGGTTTAACAGTCAGTGGCATCACCGCGGCTAACAAAATTTACGATGGCACCACCACTGCAAGCATTAATAGTGGCAGTATTGGCTTTGCCGGACTCGTTAGTGGTGACACCTTTGCATTGAATACGACCAGTGGTGTATTCAGTGATAAGAATGCAGCAAGCGGTAAAACCGTAACCCTCACCAACACCTATACTGGTACTGATGTTGCCAACTACAGCATTACTGATCAAGCAACGACCACAGCTAACATTGATACAAAAGCCTTAAGCATCGCTGGCACAAGCGCTGCAAGTAAAACCTACGATGGTAATACAGCAGCAGCGATTACCACAGGTACTCTAGGTGGCTTAGTCAGCGGTGAGACGCTAACCAATACCGCCACTGGCTTATTTGACAGTAAAAATGCAGGTGCAAGAACCGCAACAGCTACATACACATTAGTAGATGGCACAGGCTTAGCAAGCAACTACACGTTAGCAGATACAGCAGGGCACAGTGCAACCATTAATACAAAAGCGCTAATAATTAGCGGTATTACTGCCTCTAATAAGATCTACGATGGCAATACAAGTGCGACTGTTGACGATAGCAGTATTGTTTTTGGCGGCTTAATTACAGGAGATAGTTTGTCAGCCAATGGAACCACTGGTGTGTTTTTAGATGCAAACATCGGTGTGGTTAAGGTAGTCGCACTTAGTGGCACAACATATGGCGGGGTTGATGTTGCCAACTATACAATTACAGATCAAGTGACGACTGCTGCAGATATCAATGCTGTTGCCAAAGTGGATGAGGGTGCGGCTAACTTTGATGCCGCTGAAGTGACAGCTAATATTGCTAAGAACCAGAAAGATGAAAATCTCGTGGCCGATACGGGCTCATCTTTGAATTCTGATGTTGATAGCATAGGGAAATCTGGAGCAGTCGTTATTCTGCAAAGTATGCCAGCGAAGAGTGCTGTAGGTATTATTAACGTGATTGTGCCGAAAGACCTGCTAGAATCGAGCAAAAGCTTTAGCTTCTTATTGCCAGAAAAAGTTGTTGATGCTGCACGAGAAAGTGGAAGTAAAAATGGCATCATAGTGACCAAACCTAATGGTGATTTGTTGCCAGGCTGGTTGRMATTTAACCCAGTCAAAATGGAATTTACATTGACAGGTTTCTCAGCAGGTTCTTTCCCTTTAGAGTTGCTAGTGACAGTTGGTAGCCAGAAATGGCGATTAAAAATTACGGAGGAMAGTTCAATCGTTAAGGTCTAACCGTTTGTTAAGCAGTGCCGCCAACAGTTAGCCCGTCAATTTTTAACGTAGGTTGCCCAACACCAACAGGYACGCTTTGGCCTTCTTTGCCGCAAGTACCAACACCRCTATCWAGYTTCATRTCATTTCCRATCATGCTGACACGTTTRAGYACATCAGGGCCATTRCCGATAAGCGTTGCGCCTTTRACTGGGTAGGTGATTTTYCCRTCTTCAATCATATAAGCTTCAGCKGCACTGAAAACRAATTTCCCGCTRGTRATRTCYACTTGTCCACCRCCAAAGTTMGCRGCATATAGKCCTTTTTTCACTGATTTAATAATTTCYTCKGGGTCTTTGTCACCATTATGCATATAAGTGTTTGTCATGCGWGGCATYGGAATRTGCGCATAACTTTCTCTGCGGCCATTGCCMGTRAGTGGCATGCCCATCAAGCGCGCGTTGAGRCTATCYTGAATATAGCCTTTTAAAATGCCATCTTCAATCAAGGTTGTTTTATTRGTTTGRTTACCTTCATCATCCATGCTGAGTGAACCACGTCTATCKGCSATGGTGCCATCATCAACAAYRGTAATGCCTTTMGCKGCMACTTGTTGGCCGATTARGCCTGAGAATGCGGAGCTACCTTTGCGGTTAAAGTCRCCTTCTAAMCCATGRCCAATCGCCTCATGTAAGAGAATRCCTGGCCAGCCTGARCCWAGTACRACGGTCATGTTGCCMGCAGGGGCAGGGCGRGCATCTAAATTAACCATRGCTTGATGTACGGCAYTYTCKGCATAGCCTTGWAGAATTTCATCAGTAAAGTAGCTGTAATCAAAACGGCCACCACCACCTGAAGAGCCTTGTTCACGCCGTCCATTTTTCTCTGCAATGACTTGAATAGAAACGCGCACTAATGGGCGAATATCTGCGGCCATTACACCATCRCTRCGYGCAACCAKCACSACTTCATATTCRCCTGCAATAGASGCCATTACCTGYGTAACGCAYGGGTCAAYTTTTTTAGCAAATTGCTCCAAGCGTTCTAACAGTTTCACTTTAGCTTCAGCCGAGAGTGATGCAATGGGRTCATTCGGTAAATAAAGCGGCTTRGCCTCGCGCGTAATGATGCCGCTGGCTGTTTGTTCCATCCCTAGTGAGGCAATGGCCTTAGTGGCTTTTGCTGCTTGCTGTAGCGCAGGGAGGTTGATTTCATCTGAATAGGCAAAAGCAGTTTTCTCACCACTAACAGCGCGTACGCCCACGCCTTGGTCAATGGCAAAACCACCTGATTTTACTTGGCCTTCTTCTAAACCCCAAGATTCACTTCTGCTGTATTGAAAATACAAGTCAGCATAATCAACTTGGTGAGACATGATGTTGTTCAGCACGCCTTGTAGTGCTTGTGTATCAAGACCTGTAGGCGCAAGTAGGACTTCATTTGCGGTATCGAAAAACTGTGCTTTCTTGATGATGGGATCTTCTATTTTCATTGCAATTTAAAGCGAATTGTTAAGTTAACTACTATATCAGCACTCTGTAAAAAGCGCCTTAAGTATATTCTTTAATTAACGCTAAACCGTTGTTTAAATTGATTTGATAATTTTATGCTTGAGTGCTGGCAAGCTCTTACGTAGGCTATCTTGGTAATGGGTGTTAATACTGGCAATCACAATACCAGAGCCACGTGGCAACCGATCTAGTACGACACCCCAAGGGTCCACAATCATACTGTTGCCATGTGTTTCACGGCCAGAGAGGTGATAGCCACCTTGTGCAGGAGCGATGACATAGCATAGATTCTCAATAGCGCGTGCGCGAACCAGTGTTTCCCAATGGAGCTTGCCCGTCGTTTCCGTAAAGGCGGAGGGGACGACAATCATGTCAACTTCGCCCATTGCACGATAAAGCTCGGGGAATCGTAAATCATAACAAGCAGATAAGCCTATTTTACCGTAAGGCGTATCGACCACAACAATTTCATCGCCAGATTCAATGGTGTTTTCTTCATGGTAATGCTCGGTACCTAAATCTAAACCAAACAAATGAATCTTGTCATAACGCGCCATTTGTTTGCCTTTATCGTTATAAACGAGGCAGCTATTACGCACTTTTCTTGGAGAATTACTCACCAATGGCACGGTGCCACCAATTAACCAAACTTTATGTTTTTTCGCCATTTTTGACAAGAAACGTTGAATCGGGCCATTGCCTTCCTCTTCTCTTACCTTTACTTTGTCTGAGTCTTTTAAGCCCATGATGCAAAAGTATTCTGGCAACACAATAATTTTTGCATCTTGGTCTGCTGCAAGTTTGATGAGGCGCTCTGCTTCAATCAAGTTGGAAGATACATTAGGGCTTGATGCCATCTGTATRCCTGCAACCTTAATCGCGTTWGCTGTTTGTTTCGATGATGTTTTTTTTGATTTCATATTAATTCTGCTGTGCATTTAAAGGGGAGATGGTTGGTGGTTTTTTTTCTTCCGGTTTTACATCCGCTTCTACAGGATTATCCCATGTGCCAATAATTTTATACTTACTTTGTGCAATTTTATTTAAAGGGTCTTTTAATATTTTTTGTGCAATAAATGCTGCGGCTCCAGCAATCGGCCCACCAGCAAGTGCCGCTAACGATAGGGTGTCACTAATATGAGGCACAACTTTTACATTTAAGTTCTGCGTTTCAGTCACTAAATCAATGTCACCTTTAATTTCTGTTTCRGCCGCAGGKCCAGTCATAAAGAAATCATCACTATGCATGACGCCATTGTTGATTTTAGCGGYGCCACTAATTTCATCAAATGCGAAWCCTTCGCTAAATAGGTCTCTAAAATCTAGCGTCAACCGYCTAGGAAGGCTCTGTARGGTAAGTAAACCTAATAAGCGACCTACGCCCGGCTTTACTTTCAAYATTTGACCTTTAGAGACGCCTAACGTAAATTCACCATTCAAYCCTTTTTTCTTAAACTGATGYGGGCTTCCYGGCCATTGCAAYCGACCMGAGATMAGCGCMACYCCACCTTTRATGGCATCTGGATGGCCAAARCGYTTCARCGTATTGCCAACATCATTAGCCGCTAAYGAAAARTTCAAGTTGGTGTTTGGGCTTCTTGTCCARTTGTGCCAGCGCCCATCCGCAAATAAYGTGCTGTCWGGGTTGCTAATTTTAAGTCGTTCAATCACCCAGTCTTCATCGACTTCAAAGGCATTTARCTCAAGTGTCCCAAGRGCTTTACTCCCAAGCATAAAATCATCAGCCTTAATATCTAGGGCAGGGTATTTCTTATCAAGTCTTTTAATGTCTTTGTTTGCGTCTTCGTCAGCATCATCTTCTTTACCGCTTGGAATATGTAATTTTGTGAGTTTTGCAATGACTCTACCATTGGCTTCGGTGTTGCTTGGGCTTCTCCATTCAATGTCACCATCTAGCTCCTGGCTGGTTATTGTCATGAATAAACTGTCTTTACTCGGTTTTGCCACAATGTTAAGCACATTTAAACTACGATCGAAAATGTCGAATGTTTGAATCGATAGGTCTACTTTGTTGAGGGCCAACTTTGGAGAGGCATCTGGTGAGGATGCGTCATTATCGTGGGGTTTATTTGCTAAAGCCAACCATTCATCAGCATTAATATAGTCAAATTTCCCATGTAAAGCTAAGCCAGGTTCTGTCGGTAGTRCAGCAGGCATGTTGATGGCAATATCACCACGGTCAAAYRCTAACTCACCACCTTTYTCACTGCGMAGAAKGATAGCGGAAACRATCTCGTTGTAAGTYATTTCAAAGGTGTCTTGTTCMGCTAGTGTTTGTTTTTTGGTGATGTTGAGTTTGGCTTCTTGGTYGCTACTTTTCCCAAGTGGTGTGGGTAAGTGAATGCTTAACCCTTTTAAATCRGATTGAATATTGAGGTTTAAAACTGGCTCTTTGATTGCAATGGTGGCTGTCCAATTAGCACTRCCGTTGAGTGCGTCAGTAACCGTGTTTGATGCGACGCTTTTAATGCCAGCRCCAGTAGCTGACCCATTYGCTTCAATAKTAATGGTGCTATCAGYRCTYGTRTCTAAACTGAGTTGAAYGGGGCCKCCGAGTAATTCCGCCTGCATGTTTTTTGCATTGAGCCCAGCATCATCAAAGGCGAGTGTGCCAAAAATATGCGTGATGTCTGGCAARCTCATYCGCGCGTTTTTRTATATCGTGCCATCGTTGATTTGATATTGACCTTTATATTGTGARYGGTCGACATCTTGTAATGGAATAGCGAGCGTTAAATTGAGCGTGCCATTACCCGCAGTYTYTAAATCATCGGTAAAGCCTAAGGTAACTTCTTTGACCGGGCTGGCATTAATAAACTTTATGCCTTGCGTAATAGGGCCTGTGGCCTTGCTAACGATGCTGAGTATAGGRGAATCGGCATCTAATTGAGCAATGATGGTTTTACTTTTGATGATTTTAGTGCCAAGAATCTGCCCTCTGTCGGCATTCAATTCCATGCGTTTTCCTTCAAACAATAAGTCTAAACCTAACCCTTCAATTTTAGGCCAGCTTTCACCATACTCCAGTACAGCATCGCTGATTCTTGCCGTGACTTTAAACGTGCCTAGTGTGGGATCTAATTTATTTTGTTTGTTAACGTAGGGRAARTCGTCAAGAYTGCCTTTWACCACKARCTGCAAATCATTGGCYTTGCCCGAYAAAATAGAGCTRTCAAGCCARCTRAGKGTGTCTTCGCCTAAGATGGTGGGGTAGTAGAAAGGTGCGTATTTGATATTCCCGTTATYAAATTCGGCCGTTAAATCTARATAGCCGCCTTTGAYCCCATTCATATCGTAGTTTGCTTTAATGGTGCCAYTRATGTGTTCATTCGCAATCAAAACGTCATGCGCAATRATTTTTAGAYGGTCTTTATTTTTRTTCCAGCTTATTTTTCCATTCAGCTTTTGTGCAGGGATGGGTTTGCGCARCACTTCTTTAAAATCAAGCAAAGCATTGGTGGATGTTAATTGCAGCAACCCACCATCTTCATKGGCTTCCARCTGCCCACTAAGGTTTTTAAAGCCAGGTATCTGATTGTAGGCGTTGATGCCTAATGCTTTAAACGCCGATGTGATGCGATAGTGRCTRRGRTTCTTTGGCTCACCCTGWAGGCTCATCGAAAAATCGTTAAGTTGACCTTGTGGCGATARCGCATTYAAKGGTTTGCTAATGTTGTCTGGYAACGTAATAATTTTTTGTAATTTTTCTAAAAAACTTAAATTGAAATTGTTTAACTTTAAGGAAGCATTGACCCATGGTTTTTTGTTCTTGATAGTGTGTGAAACCAGYCCTGAYCCGCCATYAATATTGAGTTCATTACCCAGTTTTAGTTTAATGTTCTGGGCTGTGATTGTCGTCGTCTTTTGTGTTTCTTCCCAAGTCAGCAGGCCTGATAGTAATTGTGCATTGAATAGCTCTTTATTTTCATTCAACCTGCCGGATAGGTCATGTAGCACAATATCTGCTTTCAGTTTATTAAGCTGCTTATTGGCAAATGTGAATGAAATTTTTGTGTTTCCGGTGCCGTTTTGCAAATCAATTGGATAATCTAACCATGCTTTCCAAGCGGTTAAGTCGATATCTTTGGTTTCGAGGTTCACTTCGCCACGCCAGCTCGCAACGTTGCTCACATCACGCCCATAGAAGTGTCCATTGACGACAATAGGATATTTAGTGCCAGTTGATGGCTGTGCTGACAGGGTGAAAAGATGTTGTCCCAAAACCTTGCGCCAAGCTGGATTGGTTAGTTTGAAGTTGACATTATCTAGAGATAATGACGGCGCCTGTCTTAAATCATCTTGCCAAATAATCTCCGCATTGTTTATGCTTATTTTTGCTTGGCTTAATAACCAATTGGCTAAATCAGGTTCGCCTTCTCCGGCTAGGGGAATTCCTGCCACAAAGATGCTGCCATTTTCTTTTCGATGCACCGTTAGTTTTGGATTGCTAACCGAAATATTTGATAGGTGCGGATGCATCAACGGAATGCTTAACCATGAAAATGTCCCTTTGACGTTTTCAAGATGTAACGCAGGTTGGTTTTCCGTGTCAAAAATATCGATTTCACGAATTAGTATCCTGGGGGAAAAGCCATCCCAACCAGTCACAATATTACCGATGGTTGTTTTTAGATGGATTTTCTCGGTAATGATGGTTGAAATATCATCTTTGTAGTTATTGATATTGGGAAAAACCACAAAACGAATAACGGCGGCCAGGATGACCATTAACGTCAATATTAATAAGATTGCGTAAATTATCCAGCGAAATGTTTTTTTTATGATGAGCATGGTTAATTATTTTAGACGACGCAATTGTATATGAAARTTAATRTGGTGATTTTACTAGAGTTTCGACCATAAGTTAGTGAATAAATTCYGARTTTATATTGTTTAACATTTGAATTAGYAYCAACTCTTTTTAAGTAATGATATAGATTGCTTTAGAATAACGCCTTTCATCGAATTTGGTCGACAGTTAGTTTTGATTCAGTTTAAAAATATTACGATAGCACGTGGCGTTAAAGTGTTGATTGAAGCCGCTTCATTACAATTGCATCCTGGGCACAAAGTAGGCTTAACRGGTGCYAATGGKACAGGGAAATCTAGTCTTTTTGCGATGTTGCGTGGAGAGCTGCAYGCRGATAAAGGCGATCTRGAGATTCCRCCTAACTGGGTCATYGGRCATGTTGCGCAAGAAACCCCTGCATTARCSACGYCAGCGATTCAGTTTGTYYTAGCRGGGGAYGAAGAGCTKAGYAAGATTGAAYWRGCRCTKGKWGAAGCTGAAGCKGCWGAGCRRGGKGAGGYAATAGCTGAACTGCATGGAAGACTATCAGAAATAGAAGGGTATTCCGCTAAATCACGCGCTGCTGAGTTATTAAATGGCTTAGGCTTTAGCCAAGCTGATTTAGAAAAAGCCGTTTCATCATTCTCAGGGGGTTGGCGTGTACGTCTCAATTTAGCACGTGCATTAATGTGCCGTTCAGATTTGCTGTTATTAGATGAGCCCACCAATCACTTAGATCTTGATGCGGTGATTTGGCTAGAAAGCTGGCTAAAAACGTATCGCGGTACGTTAATGTTAATTTCTCACGATAGGGACTTTTTAGACGCGATCGTTAACCATATTGCTCAAATAGAATYTCAAACGCTGACCTTATACAAAGGTGGCTATAGTGATTTTGAGCGTCAGCGTGCTGAAAAAATGGCATTGCAACAGGCGATGCACGAAAAGCAGCAGCGTAAAGTGGCGCATTTGCATAGTTATATTGATCGCTTTAAAGCACAAGCGACCAAAGCGCGCCAAGCACAAAGCCGTATAAAAGCATTAGAGCGCATGGAAATGATTAGTGCTGCGCATGTGGATTCGCAATTTAGTTTTAACTTTAGGTCGCCTTTAAGTGCGCCAGAGCCGCTACTCGCCATTAGCGATATTCATGTGGGATATGCAGAC
>NVTX01000052.1 GCA_002401735.1 Methylophilaceae bacterium
GGGTGCGACCGCCGGTAGAACAACATTAAATGGTGAGGGTTTACAACATGAAGATGGCCATAGCCACTTGTTGTCAGCAACCATTCCTAACTGTGTTTCATACGACCCCACGTTTTCTTATGAACTAGCCGTTATTATTCAAGAAGGGTTGCGTCGCATGGTGCAAAACCAAGAGGATGTGTACTACTACATCACCTTGATGAATGAAAACTACACCCACCCAGAGATGCCTAAAGGCTCTGAAGAAGGTATCCTTAAAGGGATGTACAGCTTTAGAAAATCTAAAGCCAAAGGCGAAAAAGTACAGTTGATGGGTAGTGGCGTGATCTTACGTGAAGTGATTGCAGCAGCAGAAATGCTAGAAAAAGATTGGAGCATCTCTGCTGATGTTTGGAGCGTACCTAGCTTTACAGAGCTGCRCCGTGAAGGCATAGACTGTGAACGTTGGAACTTACTAAACCCTAGTAAAAAATCACGTGTGAGCTACGTAACTGAGTGCTTAAAAAATGCCAAAGGCCCTGTGATTGCCTCTACGGATTACATGAGAAACTTTCCTGAACAAATCCAACGCTTTGTACCAAATACCTTTGTTGCGCTAGGTACGGATGGTTATGGCCGTTCAGATAGCCGAGAAGCATTACGTGACTTCTTCGAAATCGATAGAAACTACATTGTATTAAGTGCCTTAACCGCACTCAGCGAAGAAGGAAAAGTGCCTGCTGCTAAATTAGCTGAGGCTATTAAGAAGTACAAGCTTAACCCTAACAAACCAAACCCAGCGACTATCTAAGCATAGTGATTGGCGGAGTAAATAAATGAGCTTAAAAGATGTTTTAGTGCCGGATATCGGCAATTTTGATTCAGTCGATGTCATTGAAATTTTAGTTGCTGTTGGCGACACCATTGCAGTGGATGATTCTTTAATTATTGTTGAGTCTGATAAAGCCTCTATGGATATTCCCGCATCAGAAGCGGGTGTCGTTAAGGAGATTAAACTTAAAGTCGGCGATCAAATTGCCGAAGGCCATTTAATGCTCACGATAGAGGCAAGCGAAGCCACGGCAGAAGCGAAGCCAGTTGAGGTTAAACCTGCGGAAGCAAAGCCAGCAGAAGCTGCACCAGTTAAAAAAGAAGCACCAAAAGCWSYRWYRSMWRWRSCATCACGCCCTGCGCCAGAACCGCCAAAACAAGTACAACCCGCTAAAAAACCTGCGCCAGTAGGCGCACATATTGATACCAATAGAGAGAAAAAATCGCATGCAAGTCCATCCGTGCGTAAGTTTGCACGCGAATTAGGTGTCGACCTTAAACTAGTACAAGGCTCAGGCCCTAAAAATAGAGTGCTATCCGCTAACGTACAAGCCTACGTTAAAGGCGAGCTAGCAAAACCACGTTCTGACAATATGGGTGCAGGTGTTGGCGCGCTAGCCACGTTGGCGATGYCAGTCATCGACTTTACTAAGTTCGGTGAAATTGAAACGAAAGCGCTATCCCGCATCAAAAAATTATCCGGTGCTAATTTACACCGTAACTGGGTCACYGCACCGCATGTCACGCAATTTGATGAAGCAGACATTACTGATTTAGAAGACTTCCGCAAATCCATGAAAGCAGAAGCTGAAAAGCGCGGCGTTAAACTTACCATGCTAGCTTTCCTGATTAAGGCATCGGTCAATGCACTTAAGGCTTATCCGAACTTTAACTCTTCCCTCTCCCCTGATGGTGATAGCTTAATTCTTAAGAGCTACTACAACATCGGTTTTGCTTGCGATACGCCAGATGGCTTGGTTGTTCCAGTGGTTAAAGATGTACAAAGTAAAGATGTCTTAGAAATTGCCAGCAACTTAATGGAGCTCTCTGGCAAAGCGCGTGAGCGCAAAYTAAAAGTAGATGAGATGCAAGGCGGCTGCTTTACCATCTCTAGCTTAGGTGGTATCGGYGGCACGATGTTTACYCCAATYATTAATTGCCCAGAAGTGRCTATTTTAGGCGTATCTCGTGCAGCAATGAAACCTGTTTACAACAAAAAGACTGGCGAATTCGAACCGCGCTTAATGTTGCCGCTATCACTGTCTTACGATCACCGTGTTGTTGATGGCGCTGATGGCGCACGTTTTACAAGCCATATGCGCATGATGCTGTCTGATGTGAGAAGATTACTACTCTAATTAGCATTTCTTTAGGCAATACAAAATTAGGCTTAAATAGTATTTAAGCCTAATTTTTTTGTGCCATGACTTGGCAGGCTAATGCACTTGCGTATGGCATGGACTGTAACGTCAGCAACGTTACCCATAACTGCGCGTCTATATTGTCAAATCCTCTCGTCATTAACATTGCTAACGCAGCCAGAATCAATGCGAGTAAAATTAAACACTCTTCCCTGATTGGGTTAAGAATTTTCCATTTGCTCGTGGTTATCTTCCCTTTTGCCGTCACCACAAACACTCCTTCTTTTTTGACTAAGCCCATCATCACGCCACGTGCAATGGCATGAGACAAGCCCAGACTAGCAAGCGAAGCGCCCCATATATCCAACCATTTACATTGCATTGTTTTACGGTATAACATTGGTCCTAAAGCTGCCTTAATGACCAAAAATAAAATAATAGGCACGATCATAATCGACACTGGCAAGCTAAATTCGTTTGGAGAAAACAACATAGCTAATGTCCAAAAAACAGATCCAAATGTAAAAATTAATTGCAGCGCATCTCCAGCCCAACCTAACCAACCTGTTAAGAAATGGTATCGCTGGTTAAAACTCAAGGTCGACTTCCCGACCAACTTTGGCATATGGCGTTTTAATATCTGCATGGCACCAAAAGCCCAGCGATAACGTTGCGACTTCAACGCACTAAAACTGGCAGGCGTTAAGCCTCTGCCAAAAATATCATCCACATACCGTAGTTCATAATCTTGCTCTAACAAACGCAAGCCTAGCTCCGTATCTTCGCATATGCACCACTCAGACCACCCATTTAAGTTTTTTAATGCCTCATGCCGTATGAGCGTCATCGTGCCGTGTTGAATCAATGCATTACGTTCATGGCGATGATGCATGCCAATACGAAAAAAACCTTCAAACTCCCAATTGCACATGCGTTTGAAGAAGTTATCCTCCCACTCTCGATGCGCTTGTGGTGCTTGCACAACAGCAACTTTCTCTTCCGCGAAATGTGGCACTAACGTCGATAGCCAATCTTGCGTCACAACATAATCCGCATCGACCACACCAATAGCAACGGCATCTTGGTGCGTTTTAGTTAAAGAAAAATTTAATGCGCCCGCTTTAAAGCCTGGCCATTTTGGCAAATGATAAAAATGGAAGTGTGCTGGCAAACTCGCCATGTAAGCTTCTATTGGCTTCCATTTTTCTTCGTCTTTTGTGTTGTTATCCACCACAATGACTTCGTAGTTTTTATAGTCGAGGTTTTTTAAACTCTCAATCGTGGCAATCACCATTTCAGGCGGCTCGTTATAGCAAGCCAAATGAATGGAAACAAACAACTCTTCTTCGGC
This sequence comes from Methylophilaceae bacterium, assembly GCA_002401735.1. Taxonomy (GTDB): domain Bacteria; phylum Pseudomonadota; class Gammaproteobacteria; order Burkholderiales; family Methylophilaceae. The sequence continues at coordinate 3,523 of NVTX01000052.1, forward strand.
AGGTAACGGTTTTTTTCGATGATAAATCCGACGCCAATTCCGCTTAAACATCACCTCGCTAAACTCTACCGCGTAGGTCATCAATACTATTGACGTTAATGCCATCCCGAGAATCAACCCTGCTAATACAACAAAGTCTCGGAAGGTATAGTAATAGTCTCCCGGCAAGTTCCAAGCAACGACCAAGGTCGTAATACAAGCTTGCAGCAACACCGCCATAGACACTACACCACCTAGCCCCCAACTTTTAAAACGCCAACCGATAAACACAATCGGAATAAATGCTAACAAACTAGCCCATAGCGCCTTATCGAACCAACGATCATCTTTAGGTACCGAACCCTGCAAAGAATATTTCTGAATACGTTTCGCATCAAACATTCCCCAGTAGGCACCCGCCCAACCTTCAATACCAACCTTCCAAGGCTGGTCAAATGCTTCCATCAAATAGTAGTCATATTGCTTCAACTCATTTTTAGCCAAGAATTCACGTACAAAGCGTGCTTGATTCACTTCACTTGCCTCTGATGCGCCAACCGTTGGGCCACTACTAGGCCAACCAATCTCCGTGATCACAATCCGCTTGCGCGGATAAGCCTGCATCAGTTCGCTATAACGGTCGATTGCATATTGTGCGGCTTGCTCTACTGGCACACCTTCATGGTACGGGAGTAAATGCACGGCAATATAATCAACATGCTTAACCAACTCAGGATTTTTTAGCCATACATGCCACGGCTCAGCCGTTGAAATGGGAATGTCAATTGCCTTGCGTACATCATCAAGATAAATCATTAAATCTTCTACTGAAATATCGTGCCGTAGCAAAGACTCATTCCCAATAATGGCACTTTCAATATGRTYGTAATAAAAGATYTTTTCTTTTAATGCTGCAATTTCAAGCGCATTAGCATAGTTATCCTGATTAATCCATGCGCCAGCAGAAACTGAGAAACCTTCTTTAGCAGACAGTGCAATCACTTCACTGTTTTCTCTCGCTGCATAAATACGGATACGATTCGTTAGTTTCTTCAGTAGTTTGAGATCATGAGAAAGCTGTGCTGTCGTAGGAAAGTCCTGCTCTAACGGGCTTTGATTCTCTTGATACCCACTGTAAGCAAAGCCATGYACAACTGGTTGAACATTGATTAATGGTAAGGCTCTATTAGCAATGGCCCAAGTACCAAAATTCACACTTGCGAATACAAGGGCAAATAAAAGTGGAAAATAAATACGTTTTATTAACTGCATAGTGAGATTTTAGTTTTTATGTGTGTAGCCCTTTTAGTGATTACACGGACCGTCGCGTAAGCGCCAACAGTTGCGCAAATCTTCTGACTTTGGTTTACATAGGTATCCAAGAGAATGTTTCAATGAAAATAAAGCCAAACAGAAATGGTCCGAGAATAGATATAACCCTAAATAAAACATAGCATTATATTTTATACATGCATATTATAAGTCACTCTTTCSYAGAAGCGAGTCACGTTACACTTTTTTACTTTTGACACAAACGTTACGCGATACAATTAATTTTTCACTTATAAAAATAATAACCATATGTTTAARTCTGCCCTACTTTTATGCTTTCTTTTTTTCATCGAATTATCCTCAGCGCATGCCATGCCACCCTTTATCGGAAATGACTATAGTGGGGAGTACTTATGCAAAGGGAAAAATGATAGTGTCGGCGACTATGAAGTATTAGTTACACTCAAATTAAACAGCACGACTAGCCATGATATATATGGTATCTATGATTTCAATACCGAAACAAACAAGCAGACCATTTACGCTGGACAAATGATGGCAAAAGGTCGCAAGTTTGCCATGACATTTACATTACTAAACACTGACAAAAATACTTCAAGCACAGGCATGGGTGATYTTAGGAAGATGGGGCATAAGCGCTGGCGTTTTCAAAGCACCTATTATGAGCCAGATGGTCATGGTGGTAACTTTGGTAGCGATAGCTGCACAATGATGGCAAAACAAAAAACGAAAAACAAAACCACCAAAAAACAACCAAACCTAAGCCAGAATACTTCCGACAACTGATTACAAAAAACACCAATTACTTCTCAATCCAGCTGCAACCGACCGCTTTGATGCTAAAATTCGGGTTAATTCAAATGTTTTTTATATTTTAGCTTTATATAGGGATATGCATGAGTAAGTTAGTAGAAGTACTAGTACCAGATATTGGCAATTTTGACAGCGTCGACGTGATTGAAGTCATCGTCAATGTAGGCGATACCATCGCCGTAGAAGATTCTTTAATTACTGTCGAATCTGACAAAGCATCCATGGATATTCCAGCATCGCATGCAGGCACCGTTAAAGAAATAAAAGTAAAAGTAGGTGATCAAATTGCTAAAGACAGCCTCATCTTAATGATAGAAGCATCCGCTAGTGAAGCTGAAGAAACAAAAAAAGATACAAAAGTTGAAGCAGCGCCTGCAAAAGCAGACAACGTACCAGCAGCTGCACAGACAGCCGCAGCACCCCCTGCAGCTGTGGCAACTGGCGATAATGATTTAACCACACAAATTGTCGTGCTTGGCTCCGGCCCTGGTGGTTACACCGCTGCTTTTAGAGCAGCAGATTTAGGCTTAAAAGTCGTTCTTATTGAACGTTACGCTTCCCTTGGCGGCGTGTGCTTAAACGTTGGCTGCATCCCATCCAAAGCGTTATTACACACGGCAAAAGTCATTACAGAAGCGGAAGAAACTGAAAAGCATGGCTTAAGCTTTGGCAARCCGAAACTTGATTTAGACAAACTGCGCGACTGGAAATCTAATGACGTTGTCGGCAAGCTCACAGATGGCCTAGCCCAAATGGCTAAAGCCCGTGGCGTCACTGTTGTTCAAGGCGTAGGTGCTTTTACTAGTCCAAATCAAATTGAAGTCACCAATGCAGAAGGCAAGACCACTAAGATCGGTTTCGACAATGCCATTATTGCCGCTGGCTCACAGGCGACTAAATTCCCTGGCTTATCTCCAGAGACAGCAGAAGACGATCGCATTATGGATTCTACAGGCGCCTTAGCATTAGCTGACATACCAAAACGAATGCTCGTGATTGGTGGCGGCATTATTGGCCTCGAAATGGGGACTGTTTATGATGCGTTAGGCACCAAAGTGACTGTTGTCGAGTTTATGGATGCTTTAATAACAGGTTGTGACCGTGACTTAGTCCGCCCATTACAAAAGCGGATGAGCAAACGATTTGAAAGCATTATGTTATCAACCAAGGTGTCTACATTAGAAGCCAAAAAAGATGGTATCCATGTGAGTTTTGAAGGTGAAAATGCACCGAAAGGAACCGAAGTGTATGACCGCGTACTGGTTTCAATTGGACGTATTCCTAATGGTAAAAATATTGGTGCAGAGAATGCTGGTGTCAGCGTAGATGATCGTGGCTTTATTGCCGTTGATAAGCAAATGCGGACTAACGTGCCACATATTTTTGCCATCGGCGATATTGTTGGGCAACCAATGTTGGCACATAAAGCAACGCACGAAGCAAAAGTCGCGGCAGAAGTCATTGCAGGCCAACAAGTAGAGTTTGTTGCGAGTGTCATTCCAAGCGTTGCCTATACTGACCCTGAAATTGCTTGGGTAGGCGTGACTGAAACAGAAGCAAAAGAAAAAGGGATGGCAATCGACAAAGCATCATTCCCTTGGGCTGCTAGTGGGCGTGCTATCTCCATTGCACGTACCGATGGTGCAACCAAACTGATTTTTGATCAAGAAACGCATCGACTWATTGGTGCCGGTATTGTTGGTATTAATGCTGGCGAGTTATTAGCAGAAGCGGTGCTGGCGATTGAAATGGGAGCAGATGCACATGACTTAGGCTTAACCATTCATGCACACCCTACGCTCTCTGAAACAATCTGCTTTGCAGCAGAACTGAAAGAAGGCACCATTACAGACATGATGCCACCTAAGAAACGTTAAGTATCGTTCAAAATAGGCAATAAAAAAGGCGCTGTGTGCGTCTTTTTTATTGCCTATCTATTTGTTAATATACTATTTATTAACAATAGGTTATATAATATTAATCAATTTTAATTGACGAATATAATCGTCAAATTTAATTGACAAACCACACGTGTCAACTTAAATTGACAGAAGGGGTCTTGTCAACTATAGTTGACATATTGTTTCTACAAAATCACCCCCAAGCCCCAAACAGCCTGAAGACGCTTTTGCTGCAATCGCATCAATGCGCATACTGACTAATAAGTTGGAGCGGAAAACGGTTAAAGAAGCAATAAAGCAAGGCTGGACTTGGGCAAAAATTGCGGAAGCCCTTGATGTGACCAAACAAGCTGCTCATAAACGGCATGCTGCATTTATCAAAGACATTCCAAATAAAAACTAAACCGACGGCCTTTAGCAAAGCGCCCAACAAAAAGGCCAGCATATAGCTGGCCTTTTCACACAAGTTAGAAGCTAGATTAAGAACAAGGAACTGGTGTTACCTCAGTRCCCACAAACTCAGGTCTAACCTTATACAATTCTACCGCGGCTTCTGAAGTCACATTTTTCGCTATCAAACTACTGGTTGCTTTACCTTGACTACGCAAGGCCTTAACCGCATTCCTTACGCCTTGTGCCTTCAAMWMKYTTWACRAGCSRGCCGCAAGCGGCTCTTCACTAAACAGTCCAAAAGAAATCGCATTGCGCCATTTTGAATCCTGCACAATATATAACTCGCCTACACCCAAACGCTTAATTTCAGCGGCCTTAAGTTGCGCTAACGCAACTGTTGCCAACGGCGGATAATAAACCCAGAAGCGATTACCTTGCTCTACCGTTGATTCTTCCACCAATTCRGACTCTAAACCCAACCGTTCTACSACTCCCTGCGCTGCAGCCAAATTATCAGCMGTGAAATTGCCCCACTTATAGCAACTGTTCGCGGACGATGCAGCAACAGTCGTTTTTCTCTCTAAAGTGACGAAGTCTCCATCCATCAGCAACTTAAGCTTTTCTGGATTCACTTCTTGTTGCACAACTGCTACCTTTGGAACAAGCGTGTCTATATTAAAATAGATCAGTAGCGCAACATTTAATAAGACTAAAAACCAAAGCAACAATCTCATACCGTTTCTTTCTCTAAAAGTGCTAAACCTTGCAGCACTAAATCTTCTACAACGACCACTCTCTTTAACTGAGGCGTCAAAGCTTCGGCAATTTTAACCGCATCACCACCACTAATCACGATTTTGGGCAAAAAAGCACAGTGCTTTTCTAATTGTTTCATCTGTAATACAACAGCACCCACCACGGCATTCATGCAACCCGTGTGTATGGCATCTTGCGTATTTTTGGGAAACACATGCATTATACCTGCTGAACCTGAAAGGTTTGCTGTGTTGCCGCTAAGCGCATCGAGCATTGGCTGCAAGCCGGGCATAATGCTCCCGCCAATATAAGCCCCTTTCTTGGTCGTCTTATCTTTAGATAAAGCATCAATCGTAATAGCAGTCCCTGCATTCACCACAATACTGGGCTGCTTGTTCATGTGCCATGCGGCAATCACCGCAGCCCAACGATCAATGCCTAATGTTTCACTTTTCTCATATTGATTAATCACATGACAAGCTTCAGCTTGCGGTGTTGCAAAAACGACTTCAGCCTTTTCAGGCATCATCTCCGTCAATAACTGCTCAGTTGTAGCGCCTGCAACATTGGCAATCATCACTTTTTCAGCTTGCGATAACGCACTCACTAAGGTTGATGCTTTTATGCCCGCATTGGTTACCGCTTGCATAGCACCTAAACGCCCATCTTTTTGTACTTCCGCCCACTTCACTCTCGTATTTCCAGCATCAATCACTATCAACATTGTTTATCTTCCTTTTTTTTATTTTTAACTTTCCAAACTTTAAACATTCTTAACTCTTTAATATCTTAACTAAGACTTCTTAAAGAAATCTCGCCTGCAGAAAATCGCTGCAAACCAAATGCCGTTTCAACCAGTAAGATACCATCCTCCGCAATACCAGTRACCTCGCCTTCTATATCACGCCCGTCAGGCAGTAATAAGCGTACGGCTTTGTTTTGATAAGCATGGTAACGCAACCATTCATCACGCACACCCATAAACCCATGTTCTTCAAAATGGCGCAACACCTCAGCAAAATGCTTTAGCACCACGCCTAACAATTGACTCTGATTAATCTCAACATCGCTGGCACGACTGATATCTACCGCAGGTTGATCAATCTGGTTAAGCGCTTGTTCTGACAGCTTGAAGTTAATACCAACGCCAATCACCGCGGCGCTTGGCCCATCCATATCACCTTGTAAATCAATTAGAATCCCGGCCAATTTTTTGTTGTTTACTAGGACATCATTAGGCCATTTAAGTTGTGCCGATTCCACGCCTAACTCTTCGAGCGCGCGCATAAGCGCCACACCAATGGTTAGACTTAATCCAGACAATGCTGCCGCACCACAATCAAAACGCCACAATAGTGAAAACGTTAGGCTTGCACCCAAATGTGAGACCCAGGTTCGCCCTCGTCGTCCACGTCCATTCGTTTGCACATGGGCAGCAACACAAGACACATGAGGGGCACCTTTTGCTGCCGCTTGCATCAGGTGCGTGTTGGTCGAGACGACTTCATCTAATACCGTTAAATTAAACCATGAACGATGTTCACCAATGGCTTGCAAAATAGTCTCTTTATCGAGCAGCGTAATCGCGTTGGGCAGTTTGTAACCTCGCCCGCGCACACTAAACACTTCTATCCCTAACCCTTGCGCGTGTTGCACTGCATTCCATATCGTGACTCGCGTCACATTAAATTGTTGTGCTAAGGCTTCACCTGAGTGAAACTTTCCATCTGCGAGCTGATGTAATATGGGGAAAGTCAGTGTATTCATAGTCAACTAAAGTTTAGCATAGGCTAAAGCCAGYAAYGCCTAAGCTAGTGTAAAATACGGTTAACTTATTTGGAACGTCCTCATGGCAAAAGCAAAAGCACCCATCCCTCTTGGCTCTAATTTTATCCGCGGCATTATTGACCGTGATTTAACCGCAAATAAATTTGAAACGAAACAATGGGCGGGCAATCCCGGGGATGCAGCATATCAAAAAACAGGTCAAGTGGATGCTGCAAAAATTCGTACCCGCTTCCCACCTGAGCCAAATGGTTATTTACATATCGGTCACGCTAAAAGTATATTTATCAACTTTGGCTTAGCGAAAGATTACGATGGTATTTGCCATTTACGCTTTGATGACACCAACCCAGAAAAAGAAAGCCAAGAGTATGTCGATAGCATCACCGAAATGGTGCAATGGCTAGGGTTTGATTGGGAGAACGAAACAGCCAATGGCAAGGAAAACAACCTCTATTTCGCAAGCAACTATTTTGATGACATGTACCATGCGGCTGAACTGCTAATTGAACATGACCATGCCTACGTAGACTCTCAAACCGCAGAAGAAATGCGCGAAAATCGCGGCACACGTACGGAGCCAGGCAAAGACTCTCCTTACCGCACGCGGTCGGCTGAAGAGAACTTATCTCTTTTCCGTGAAATGCGTGATGGCAAGCATGAAGATGGTAGCCACATTCTGCGCGCAAAAATCAACATGGCATCACCAAACTTCAATCTGCGCGACCCTGCGATTTACCGCATACGCCGCGCGCACCACCACAATACCGGTGATCAATGGTGCATCTATCCGATGTACACGTTTGCACACCCAATAGAAGATGCGCTAGAACGCATCACACACTCTCTGTGCACGCTAGAATTCGAAGATCAGCGCCCATTTTATGATTGGCTCATGAAAAAACTAGTCGAAACGGGCATGTTAGAACAACCTGCACCTCGCCAATATGAGTTTGCCCGTTTAAATCTGACTTATGTTGTCCTTTCTAAGCGGAAACTGATTCAACTGGTCGAAGAAAAACACGTTGATGGCTGGGATGATCCGCGCTTACCCACGTTAGCTGGCGCGCGTCGCCGTGGCTACACACCAGCAGGTTTTAAACTATTTACCGATAGAATTGGCGTATCCAAAGCGGATTCATGGATTGAGTATGTGATTTTTGAAGACTGCATGCGTGAAGTGCTTAACCAAGATGCTGAACGCCGCATTGCCGTGTTAGACCCAATTAAGCTCGTCATTGATAACTATGAAAAGGGTAAAAGTGAATTACAAGAATTGAAAACCGTTTATGCTGATAACGATAGGATGATAGAAATGATTAATGATTTAATGCAAAAAAACA
>NVTX01000053.1 GCA_002401735.1 Methylophilaceae bacterium
GTGGGGCATATTTTTAGTACTCTCGTATGCTTAACCACAAGGCGCGAACATCCGTGATGTGATTATCACAGCGATCCATCAGCAACCCTAAACCAATCGGTTCAATTGTAAATAACATGTAAAAATACTCAGGCCAACTTGAGTATTTTTACACTATTTTTGTTTTATTGATTAGTTCTTCGAGCTTTAAAAGCAAGATATGCAGCGAACAAACACACAACAGCAAGTCCAACCTCAACGCCTATCGTCACCATATTTGGAACAGCATTTGCAAGTTCGCCAATTACGTCTCCAATTTCGCGAGCTGCCCCTGCGATAAATGCAGCTATGTATGTAGTTGGACTTTTTAATAGGACTGCAACAGCAAATGCCACGCCAACTCCAAAGGATCGTCCCCCTAAATATGGTGTGATTTGTGCGGCATCTGGTATTGGGCCAAACAAGCTCATAATACCTAATCCCATTCCAGAAAACGCAAAAATTATTCCAGCACGTATGACGGGTACGAAAGCAAAATACCAACGTCAATTAACGACAGCTGTTAAACGCGCACGTTTCTTAGCGTTGTTGCCATACACTGATAAGCACCCAGGCTAAGGAGAATAAAAATGGAAATTATTTTATTGGAAAAAGTAGCTAACTTGGGCGCTTTGGGCGACATTGTTAATGTAAAAGACGGTTTTGGCCGTAACTTTTTAATCCCGCAAGGCAAGGCTAAGCGTGCAACTGAGACGAACAAAGCTGAGTTTGAAGCGCGTCGTGCAGAACTTGAGAAGCAACAAGCTGATATTTTAGCTGCTGCTAAAGCACGTGCTGATAAATTATCAGCGCAAACAATTGAAGTGACACAAAAAGCGGGCGAAGATGGCCGTTTGTTTGGTTCTGTTACTAATCATGATATTGCTGCTGCATTAACTGCAAAAGGCTTTGAAGTGGTTAAATCAGAAGTGCGTTTACCAGAAGGCCCACTGAAAACTGTCGGTGAGTTCCCTGTAAGCATTGCATTACACCATGACGCAGTTGTTGATATTACTGTGAATGTGGTTGCTGAAGAGTAAGACTTAGCGTTTAAACACGCGACAAATAAAAGGGCGGCACATTGTGTCGCCTTTTTTCTTGCCTGTTGTCTATGAGCGTGTTTCTTTATCGTATAATTAGTCCCTATGGCTGACGAACAATTAGATGCACTAAAACTCCCACCACACTCTATAGAAGCAGAACAATCTGTGATTGGTGGCTTGCTACTAGAAAATGAAGCGCTAGATAAAGTCGCGGATATTTTAAGCTTAGATGACTTCTACCAGCATGATCATAAAACCATCTATCAACATATCGCCAAGTTAATAGAGCGTAATCATCCTGCAGATATTGTCACGGTGGCAGAGTCRTTAGAAAGCACGGCTGAGCTTTCTGGCGTCGGCGGCATCGCATACTTGGGCTCTTTAGCACAAAATACGCCAACTGCTGCTAACATTAGGCGATATGCGGAGATTGTCCGCGAACGTGCTGTTATGCGGCAGCTGGTGACGGTGGGGTCTGATATTGCAGGCAGTGCTTTTAGTCCCAACGGGCGAAATGCGCAGCAATTATTGGATGAGGCGGAAGCGAAGATATTTCAAATTGCTGAAGGCGGTGAGAGAGATAGCCAGGGTTTTCARGATATTAAAGAATTATTGCCGCAAGTGGCAGAAAAAATCGATGAGCTGTTTTCACGTGAAGATCAAAGCGAAGTCACTGGTATTCCTACTGGCTTTGCCGATTTGGATCGAATGACTTCTGGACTGCATGGTGGTGATTTAGTGATTGTTGCTGGACGACCTTCGATGGGAAAGACGGCTTTCTCAATCAACATGGCTGAAAATGTGGCGCTTGATACCGGCTTGCCTGTTGCCATTTTCTCGATGGAGATGGGGGCAACGCAACTAGCCACAAGGATGATTGGTTCTGTTGGAAGGCTAGACCAGCATAGGATGCGAACAGGGCGCCTAGAAGATGAAGATTGGGAAAAGCTAACGACAGCATTAGGTCGATTAAACGAAGCGCCGATTTTTATTGATGAAGGGGCTGGCTTAAGCAGCTTTGATGTGCGCGCTCGTGCGCGACGGTTACATCGTCAAACGGGTAAGCTAGGGCTTATCGTTATCGATTACTTGCAGTTAATGTCTGCACCAGCAGGGACGCGGACTGAGAATCGAGCAACTGAAATATCTGAAATATCACGATCATTAAAAGCCTTGGCAAAAGAGTTGGATGTACCGGTCGTCGCACTTTCTCAGCTTAACCGTGGTTTAGAGCAGCGCCCTGACAAGCGCCCGGTGATGAGTGATTTGCGAGAGTCTGGTGCGATTGAGCAAGATGCTGATTTAATATTGTTTATCTATCGCGATGAAGTTTATAACGCAGATAGCCCAGACAAAGGGACGGCTGAAATTATTATCGGTAAGCAACGTAATGGCCCAATTGGTCGCGTCAGGTTGACGTTTATTGGCGAACATACACGTTTTGAAGACTTTGCTAACGCTGACTACATGGCTGATGAATAAAAATGCGGCCTATTCAAGCGAGCATTTCCTCCAGTGCGTTACAACATAACTTTGGCATTGTAAAACAACACGCCACGACGGCTAAAGTGATGGCTGTGGTTAAAGCCAATGCTTATGGGCACGGATTAATTCATGTTGCACATGCGCTTAATGATGCTGATGGATTTGCAACGCTTAACCTAAGCGAAGCCATTGATTTGCGTGAAGCCGGTATTGAGCAAGATATTTTGCTGCTAGAAGGGGTGTTTAGCGAAGAAGAGCTGCGTATTGCAGCCAGTTTTGAAATTAGCATTGTGGTGCATCATGCCTCGCAAATAAAGATGTTGGAAAATGCCAAGCTAACAAGGCCGATTCATGTTTACCTTAAAATGAATACAGGCATGAATCGTTTAGGGTTGTTGCCATCTGAATATTTATCTAGTTATCAGCAGTTAAATGCTTGTCAGAATATAGGCGACATTACACTGATGACACATTTTGCAACGGCGGATGATGACATTGGTATTGCAGCACCATTAAAACAGTTTAATGAAACGGTAAAAACATTAACAGCACCAATGTCTTTGGCAAACTCTGCCACTATTTTACGGCATCCAGAAGCCCATGCTGATTGGGTGCGGCCGGGTATTATGTTGTACGGCGCAACCCCTGTAGGTGGCACGCTTGCTAGTAAATTTGATTTAAAGCCTGTCATGCAGCTCACTTCAGCCATTATCGCGGTGCAAACCTTAGCGAAAGGTGAAAGTGTCGGCTATGGTGCAAGCTTTACTGCCTCCAAACAAACCCGTGTTGGCATAGTGGCTTGTGGTTACGCCGATGGCTATCCACGCCATGCACCTAGTGGCACACCCATCGCTGTTGCCGGTGCCATGACAAAAACACTAGGGCGTGTTTCTATGGATATGCTGTTTTGTGATTTAACCAACTTACCAGAAGTCAATGTAGGTACGCCTGTTGAGTTATGGGGGAACATTATCTCTGTCGATGCCGTAGCCGAGGCGAGTGGAACCGTGGGTTATGAGTTGTTGTGCGCAGTCGCACCGCGAGTCCCAGTAAAGGTTATTGCATAGTGGCGAAGGCAAAAAGTGTTTATATTTGCACGGAATGTGGGACAAGTGAACCTAAATGGCAAGGGCAATGCCCAGGATGCGCAGCATGGAATACCTTGGTTGAAGGAATTGCAGAAACGGCTAGCACGAAYCGYTATGCCAATAAGTTTGAAAGCTTGACGGCAACAGGGCAACTACAGAAAATTAGTGCGGTAGAGGCGGCCGATATCGAACGCCAGCCAACGGGTATTGCTGAATTTGATCGGGTACTTGGTGGTGGCTTAGTCGAGGGTGGCGTTATCTTAATCGGTGGTGACCCCGGTATTGGWAAATCRACCTTGCTACTACAAGTCTTATGCCATCTAGGCACAACTAGCCAAGCAATTTATGTGAGCGGCGAAGAGTCTCCACAGCAAATAGCCATGCGAGCAAAGCGGTTAGGCCTAGATGCTAGCGAAGTAGAGTTGCTAGCAGAAATTAATCTTGAAAAAATATTGGCTACGTTGCAATCTAACAAGCCAAATATTGCGGTGATTGATTCCATTCAAACGGTCTACTCAGAGGCGTTGCAATCGGCACCAGGGTCGGTGGCACAAGTCAGAGAATGCTCAGCCCAGTTAACACGATTAGCAAAACAATTAGGCATTACCGTTATATTGGTTGGGCATGTGACAAAAGAGGGCGCATTAGCTGGTCCGCGAGTGTTAGAACATATTGTTGACACGGTATTGTATTTTGAAGGCGACCAAAACTCYTCTTTTCGTTTGATTCGTGCTTTTAAGAACCGTTTTGGCGCAGTCAATGAGTTAGGCGTGTTCGCCATGACCGAGAAGGGATTGCGAGAAGTATCTAATCCTTCTGCTTTATTCTTATCACATCACGAAACGCAAGTGTCTGGTAGTTGTATTACGGTGACAATGGAAGGAACTAGACCACTACTCATTGAGATTCAAGCATTGGTTGATGAGAGTCATGCCCCCAGCCCTAAAAGGTTATCAGTTGGCTTAGATCAGAATCGTATTGCCATGTTGCTTGCTGTCTTGAGTCGCCATGCAGGCATTGCATGCTTTGATCAAGACGTGTTTATTAATGCTGTTGGTGGTGTGAAAATTAGTGAACCTGCAACGGATTTGGCAGTGCTATTGTCTATCATTTCTTCTTTTAAAAACAAACCATTAGATAGTAAACTTATTGTATTTGGTGAGGTTGGTTTGGCTGGGGAAGTGCGGCCAGTGCAAGGCGGCCTAGTACGTTTAAAAGAAGCGGCTAAATTGGGTTTTACCAAAGCCATTATTCCCAAAGCGAACGCACCTAAATCTAAAGTAAAAGGCTTGGAAGTCATCGCTGTTGATCGACTTGATCAAGCACTAAACTATCTAAGAGATCATTAACGCACTACCATATTGGCGGCCTTTACGCCGCTTCGTACAGCACCTTCGATGGTTGCTGGATAATCCTCGTAAGTATAATCACCTGCAATATAGATATTTGGCTGCCGTGTTATGTTTGTCGGCCTTGGTAAATCGACAGTACAAGAAAATGTAGCACGCTTTTCTGCAATGACTTGGTGCCAAAGGGGTTTCTTTAATGCGGGAAAAGCTTGATGCAGTTCATTGGCTACTTTTAATGACAAAGCATCATGGGTGAGTTTTTGATGAATGCCTTCAGCACTAATAATCACGGACATTAACCCCAACTGCCCACATAAAGCACCACGGTCAAACACCCATTGACTCATGGCACCCGCTAATCCAATCATCGGGCTAGGGAGCCTTGCATCACTTTGGTACTGTAAATACACGGTGTAAATAGGTTGGTACTGATATTGTTGGGTTGTTTCAATCGGGCCAGCAAGCTTTGGTAAACCAGAAGCGACATCTTTTAACCTTAATGCAGACGTGGCCAAAATAAGGTGGCTAAACTCAAAAGACTGATCTTTGCATTTGACTTCAAATCCACTTTCAGTCGGTGCAATGGATCTAACGCGATGATTGGTAAGAATATGACCTTTTCTTGCTTGAATATAATGTGTGGTGGGTTGTGCAAATAGCTGCGACAGCCCTAATCTAGGGAGTAATAGCTGGCTATCTGATTTCTTGCCATTAAATGTATCGTTCAGAACATTTAGAAAAATTTTACTACTCGCCAAATGTAACGGCGTATTCAGTGTGGCTAAACACAAAGGCTCCCACAACAGTTTTATCGCATTTTCAGGTTGCCCCTGTTGCGTTAAATAGGCATCTAAAGCCAAATCAACAGGTAGGTGATAGCTCGACTGCTTCAGTCGCAGCATTAGCCGGATAACAGCTAAGCGCTCAAGGAGTGTTAAGCCTTTGCAAAACAAAAAACCAAACAACTGATTTAACGGGAATGGAAGGAAGTTAGGTGCGCGAAATTTGAAAGAAGGGGTGTTGCCTAGCGACAGAATTTCTAAAGTTAATGGCATTCGCGTAAATGCTAGCTGTTCATTTACCTCTAATTTCTCTAGCAGTTTTAACGTTTCTCGATAGGCGCCTAATARAATATGCTGCCCATTATCAAGTTGCACGACTTCACTATTAAACTCTACCGCGACATTACGCGCCCGCCCGCCTAGTTGTGAGCTGGCCTCTAAAATAGTGGTTTCAAACCCTTTTTCTGCTAGCGTAATCGCTGCAGCCATGCCGGCAACGCCTCCGCCGATTATGCCTACGTGTGTTGTTTTTAGCATGCTGCTAAGAATACTTAAAAAAGGTTTTAATTGCCAATATTAATTTTCTAAAAGAGGGGATTGAAACTTTATGCGTGAGGACGTTTTCTGCGCCATCATCACGGATTTCCCGCAATAAAGTACGGTAGATAGCCGCCATCATGAGTCCTGCACGTTGTTGCTTAGCATCTTCTGCAGGCAGTTCTTGTAATGCTTTATCATAAAAGCTTTCGGCGCGTTCAATTTGGAACTCCATGAGTTCTTTCACTTGGTCAGATTTGTTGCTACTTAAAATATCTTCTTCTGATACGTTTGCTTTTTTCAACTCATCTAATGGCAAATAGATGCGACCTCTGCGTGCATCCTCACCAACATCACGGATAATGTTAGTTAGCTGGAAGGCCATGCCTAGATCATGCGCGAATTTAAGTGTTGAACGGTTTTTAAAGCCAAAAATTTGCGCGCTAAGCAACCCGACAACACTGGCAACCCTATAACAATAAAGTTGAAGTTGTTTAAAGTCTTCATAGCGATTAAATTTCAAGTCCATTTCCATGCCATCAATTATTTCTAGAAAGTGTTCTTGTGCTAAATCGTATTGTTTAATGACTGGCTGCAATGCTTTGCCAACAGGGTGCTGCGGCTTATTGTCATATAAGTTCTGGATTTCACTTTTCCACCAATTCAGCTTGGTTTGTGCAACATTAAAATCACTGCACTCATCAACAACGTCATCAACCTCGCGGCAGAAGGCATAAAGCGCAGTCATTGCATTGCGCTTATCTTTCGGTAGGAAAATAAAACTAACGGTAAAGCTAGAACCACTCTGAGCCGTTTTATCTTTGCAGTATTGCTGTGGCGTCATAGAGTTTACAGTAGCGCCTTGAGTAAGATTAACGGCCAATCCCAAGCTTTTAGCGTAGGGCGATGTTTAAATATATCACCTCGCACTTTTTTAAGCTTATAAATAATTTGCTCGCCGCCACCAATAATCAACCGCATTTCTAGCCCCATTCTGCTAGGTARAATTTTCTCAAGCGGCTTTCCTGCTTTGAGAATCGCTTCAGCACGCTCGATATTAAATAGCATGAAATTTTCCCAATGTAGATTCACATGGTGACTCGCAATTTGTGCTTCTGTAATGTTGAATTGTTCCATTTCATCTTGGCAAAGGTAAACACGCCTCTTATGAAATGATGCGTCAAAATCAATGGCAACATCTTGATAAAAATTAATTAACTGTAATGCTGTGCATACATTATCAGAGTAAGCTAAATTTTCAGGAGAGACTTTATCAAACAAATGTAAGAGTAGAGTGCCAATCGGGTTGGCAGAGCGTCTACAGTAATCTAATACCTCATCAAAATTCGCATAATGGGTTTTGGTAACATCTTGACTAAAAGCGTCTAATAAATCATAAAAGGGCTCGAGAGGGAGATTTTCTTGACGAATCATTTCGCCAAATTCAATAAAGAATTTTGAGTTGCTTCTACCATTCGTTTTAATAATATTGAGTTGCTTTTTAAAGCCTTCCAACATTGCCAGTCGATGTTCAGGCTTATGGTGGCCTTCATCTGCTATGTCGTCGGCCTGCCTCGCAAAGTTGTAGATAAGTGCTACAGGGTGGCGCAGGCGTTTCGGCAGTGCGATAGACGCAACGGGAAAATTTTCATAATGTTGCTTGGCGACGTCTAGACTATCTTGCGTATCAAGTGTTAAGTTGTTCGTGTTCATGTAATGAGTATGCCACAGAATATTGCTAAGCTATAGAGCCCTAATAGGCTATATAATAAACAAAAAAGTAAAGGTGAAATATGTTCGGAATTATAGGCGGAACTGGGCTAACACAGCTAGACAATTTAGAAATAATTAGGCGTCAAATTGTACGCACACCTTACGGTGACTGTTCACAACCACTGATTTTTGGGAAACTGTCAGGGGTTGACGTCGTTTTTCTTGCCCGTCATGGTGGCGGACATACGATTCCGCCGCACTCTATTAATTACCGAGCAAATATTTGGGCATTACATTCTGTCGGCGTAGAAAGCTTGCTAGCTGTTGCAACCGTAGGCGGTATTGATCAAGCATTTTCCCCTAGTGATATCGTGTTGCCTAATCAAATTATTGATTACACGCATGGTCGAGATAACTCCTATTTCGATGGTGTTGAACGCCCTGTGATGCATATTGACTTTACGCACCCGTATTCGGGGCAGTTAAGGCAATTATGTTTGAATGCTGCTATTAATATTCAGCAAAAGATTCACGACGGTGGGGTTTACGCTTGCGTACAAGGCCCTAGACTAGAAACTGCAGCAGAAATCAACCGATACGACCAAGATGGCGCAAGTGTCATCGGTATGACAGGAATGCCAGAGGCGGCATTGGCAAGAGAGCTTGAAATCAATTACGCTGCATTATGTCCTATCGCCAATCATGCGGCAGGGCGCGGTGAAAGCGCACAAAATATTCAATATGAAACCGTGCTAGCAAGATTGKCCGTTACGATGGGYAATGTGCGAACACTCATCGCTGAAACYGTTAAGGCGTACTAACAACCCAATGGCAATACAGAATGTTTTGAAGATGGGCGAACCACTTTTGTTACAAGTGGCTGAACCAGTAGAAGCGTTCGATACACCAGCGTTACATGCCTTAATTAAAGACATGGAAGACACCATGGCAGATATGAATGGTGCTGGCCTTGCTGCACCACAGATTGGTGTTAGCTTGCGTGTGGTGATATTTGGGCAAAAAGAAGAAGTCAAAGAAGACAACCCTAGATACCCTGATGCAGAAGATGTTCCATATACCGTATTGATTAATCCTGTGATTAATGTGATAGGGAAAGAGATGGAAGATGGCTGGGAAGGATGCTTGTCCGTGCCGGGCCTGCGAGGTGTTGTGCCGCGTTATGCTGAGATTCACTATTCAGGGGTTGACCAGTACGGCGAAATGATAGAACGCACCGTTAAAGGCTTCCATGCACGCGTGGTGCAACATGAATGTGATCATCTTGATGGTGTTTTATACCCTATGCGCATCACTGATTTCAAAACATTTGGCTATATAGATGCACTTTTTCCTGATGATGATATTCACGACGGCTAATTCTTTGGTATAATCTCGCCTTCGCGGAAGAGTGGCAGAGCGGTTTAATGCTACAGTCTTGAAAACTGTCGTGGGTTCGCGCCCACCGTGAGTTCGAATCTCACCTCTTCCGCCACTTATTTTTAGATGCTGCAATCGTTGCTGTAGCATCTTTTTAATTTTTAAGGATAGATATGAGCCAAATCGTTATAGATCACAACCCTTCAGAAGAAAAGTTAAAAGAATTAGGCGTTACTAGCTGGGCAACATGGGATTGCGCACCATCAAAATTCCCATTAGATTTCGACATGACAGAAACTGCTTACGTATTAGAAGGTGAATTTCATGTTTACCCAGAAGGCGGCGAAAAAGTCGTTGTTAAAGCGGGTGATTTGGTAGTATTCCCTAAAGGCTTAAAATCTAACTGGGAAGTGGTTAAGCAACTTAAAAAGCATTACAAACATTCTTAATTTTTAAATTAAGAATTAAAAAAGCCTAGCATCTGCTAGGCTTTTTTCATAACTGACTTCATGCACAGCATTTAGCTAAGTTGTGGAGGTCCTTTGCGGCTACAACTTCCTCAAAGCTTCCTGCAATGCGAGCATCTTCTCACTACTAAGCAAACTATCATCCTTACCTGAAATCAAGAAAGCATCTTCAACACGGTTGCCTAATGTGCTGACTTTTGCGTTATGCACTTCTACGTCATGTTCCATAAAAATAAAGGCAATGCTTGCGAGGAGGCCRGGTTGATCGYTTGCGATGATTTCTAGCTGTTGGTATTTRTTTTCTGGTGATTCCTCAAACGTAACTTGCGTTTTAAGCGGCATATGCTTCACTTGGCGGTTAACACGGCCCTTAATCGGATCTTCTATGGGGTCTGAAGTAGAGATTTTATCTTGTAGACTATCCTCGATATGTTTCAATAAATCACTATAGCTTACGTCTTCAACGGACTGATCTAAAACAAAAAATGTATTTAATGCGTAGTTGTGGTTTGTGGTGTGAATTTTTGCTTGACCAATGCTATAGCCCAGGCGGTCAAAGAAGTTGCAGATGCGCGCAAATAAATCAGTTTGGTTGCGCGTGTAAATCATGACTTCAATACCATCACCTTCTGGGCTTACGTGCGCACGCACAATCGGCGTGGTTGTGTGTACATGGGCGGTAAGCAGTCTGCTGTGCCATGTGATTTCATTGCTGTTATAGCGCGAAAAATAGGCTTCGCCCACATTGTCCCAARGCTCACTATACTCTTCTGGATTTACGCCATGTTTTTTGAGCTTTTCGGTTGCGTCTTGTTGACGCTCAGCGATCACGTTTTTAACGGTAAATGAGGCGTCGTTAAGTGCTCTGCGTGTTTGATAGTAGAGACTTTCTAATAACTGTGCCTTCCACGCATTCCACACGATAGGGCTAGTGCCGCGGATATCAGCAACCGTTAGTAGATATAAGGCAGATAGGCGTTTTTCACTCCCCATTGCATTGGCAAATTGCGCGATGACTTTGGGGTCGGATAAATCAGATTTTTGCGCTACTTTAGACATTTGTAAGTGCATGCCAACGAGCCAAGCGACGAGTTCACCATCTTTTTTGGGAAGTTGGTGTAGTTTACAGAAACGTTTAGCATCGACAAGACCTAGTTCTGAGTGGTCACCACCACGGCCTTTGGCAATATCATGAAAGATAGCGGCCAAGTAAAGCAAATGTGGTTTTTTGAAGGATGCAAACAACTTACTGCAAAGCGGGAATTCATCTTCAAGTTCTGGCTTACTAAACCTGCGCAAGTTAGCTAATACATTAATCGTATGTGCATCCACAGTGTAAACATGAAATAAATCGTGCTGCATTTGCCCGACAATTCGCCCAAAAGCAGGGATGTACTTACCTAACACCCCATAACGGTTCATGCGTCTTAAGCTGTGATGAACACCATTTTCTTGTTTTAGTATTTCTAAGAATAACTGTTGATTCGTGTTGGACTGACGAAACTCTTTGGTAATGAGCTTGTTTGCTACTTGTAATTGACGTAATAAAGTTGGACTAAACCCTTCTAGCTCAGGGTGTGTTTGTAGTAGTAGAAAGCACTCTAAGATAGCGCTATTTTTACGTTGGAATAAGTTCGCATCGACTGATTCTAGCAAATTGTTCTGCGCAAAAAAGTCACTAGTGATAACCTTTTTTTCCGCATTGGGCGCACTTCTTTTTACCAGTAACTTAATGAGGATTTCATTAATTAACCGTATGTAGCGAATACTACGGTAGCAGTTCTGCATCAACTGTTCGCTTGCACGCTTGCGCGGCGTGTTGGCAAGCCCCAAGTTGGCTGCAAGTTCGTTCTGGAA
>NVTX01000054.1 GCA_002401735.1 Methylophilaceae bacterium
CCTTAGCCATTGCCATGAACCGTATTGGCGGGAAATCTAATACCGGAGAAGGTGGCGAAGATAAGAAACGCTTTATCCCAGTGACTAAAGATACGAGCATGTCGGAAGTGTTTGGTAATGGGCTAATCGAATCGGATGTGGCATTAAAAGCTGGCGATTCAATGCGTTCGCGAATTAAGCAAGTGGCTTCAGGTCGTTTTGGTGTGACAGCTGAGTACTTATCAAGCGCTGACCAAATCCAAATTAAAATGGCACAAGGCGCTAAGCCGGGTGAAGGCGGGCAATTACCTGGACATAAAGTCTCGCAATATATTGCTGGATTGCGTTTTTCAGTGCCGGGTGTTGGTTTGATTTCACCGCCACCACATCATGATATTTATTCAATTGAAGATTTAGCRCAATTRATTCATGATTTAAAAAATGCGAATCCAAGYGCATCKATTTCAACTAAATTAGTGTCAGAAACGGGCGTCGGAACTGTCGCCGCGGGTGTGGTAAAAGCGAAATCTGATCATGTTGTGATTGCTGGCCATGATGGTGGTACGGGTGCTTCACCATTATCCTCTATTAAGCATGCAGGAACCCCTTGGGAGTTGGGCTTAGCGGAAACGCAGCAAACATTGGTGCTTAACCAGTTGCGTGGCCGTACCGTTTTGCAAGTGGATGGTCAAATGAAGACAGGCCGTGATGTTGTGATTGGTGCTTTGTTAGGTGCTGATGAGTTTGGTTTTGCAACAGCCCCGCTAGTGGTTGAAGGCTGTATTATGATGCGCAAATGCCATCTTAATACTTGCCCTGTTGGTGTGGCAACACAAGACCCAGAGCTGCGTAAGAAGTTTACTGGCCAGCCAGAACAYGTTGTCAATTTCTTCTTCTTTATTGCAGAAGAAATACGCGAACTAATGGCAGAAATGGGTGTTGCACAGTTTAATGACTTAATTGGGCGTGCTGATTTGCTAGATATGCAAAAAGGGATCGACCATTGGAAAATTAATGGCTTAGACTTTAGCAAAATATTCCATATGCCTGACATGCCAGCCAACGTGGCACGTTATGTACAAGAGGAGCAAGATCATGGTCTTGAGAATGCATTGGATAATCAWYTAATCGCGCAAGCGAAGCCTGCTATTGAAAATGGTGAGCAAGTGAAGATTGAAACGCCAATTGTGAATACCAATCGTACGGTTGGTACCATGTTGTCACATGAAATTGCAAAGCGTTATGGTAATGATGGTTTGCCACATGGCACGATTCAAGTAAGCTTTAGTGGTACATCAGGCCAGAGTTTTGCCGCTTTCTTAGCAAAAGGCATTACGTTTGAATTGTCTGGTGAAGGCAATGATTATGTAGGTAAAGGCTTGTGCGGTGGACGTATTATTATCAAACCACCAGCGAACTTTAGCGGTGTTTCACATGAAAATGTCATTATAGGGAACACGGTACTATATGGTGCAACCACAGGCGAGGGCTATTTCAGCGGCGTTGCTGGTGAGCGCTTCTGTGTGCGTAACTCAGGCGCGGCTACGGTTGTAGAGGGTGTTGGTAATCACGGGTGTGAATATATGACGGGTGGTACTGTTGTGGTGTTAGGCATGACAGGCCAAAACTTCGCTGCTGGAATGAGTGGTGGCGTGGCATATATTTATGACATTGATGGCATGTTTGAACAACGCTGCAATATGAGCATGGTGGCTTTGGAGAAGGTTGAGTCTGCAGATGCGGATATCGGTAAAGTCCAGCATTTAAACCAAGCTGATGAAGTGACGTTAAAAGGCTTGATTCAGAATCACGCAGATTTAACAGGTAGTCAACGAGCAAAAGATATTTTGGCGGACTGGGGTAATGAGAGAGCTAAGTTTGTTAAAGTCATGCCAATTGAATATAAACGCGCATTAACAGAGCTTGCGACAGCAGGTTCAAAACAAGCCGCGTAGAAAAGTATAGGGAAAGAACGAATCATGGGGAAAGTCACTGGATTTATGGAGTTTGAGCGCTTGTCAGAGGGTAATCTGCCAGTGCAAGACCGAGTAAAGAACTATAAAGAGTTTATTTTACATTTAACGGATGACCAAGCTAAACAGCAGGGTGCRCGCTGTATGGACTGCGGCATTCCTTTTTGTATAACGGGCTGTCCAGTGAACAATATCATTCCTGATTGGAATGATTTGGTTTTTCAGCAAAGCTGGGAGAGTGCGATTGATGTATTGCATTCTACTAACAACTTCCCGGAGTTTACAGGGCGTATATGCCCTGCACCATGTGAAGCTGCATGTACCCTAAACATTAATGATGATGCTGTTGGCATTAAGTCGATTGAGCATGCGATTATTGATAAAGCTTGGGAAAATGATTGGGTTAAGCCAGAAATTAACCCTAATAAAACGGGTAAAACAGTGGCTGTTGTTGGTTCAGGYCCTGCWGGRTTGGCCGCAGCRCAGCAATTRGCACGTGCGGGCCATGATGTCGTCGTGYTGGAAAAAAATGATCGCATAGGCGGYTTATTGCGTTACGGCATTCCTGATTTTAAAATGGAGAAGTCGCACATTGACCGACGTATGGTGCAAATGGAAGCAGAAGGCGTCACGTTTAAGGTAAATYAATACGTGGGCGAAAATGTGCAAGCTGATGATGTGCTTAAGGAATATGATGCGGTCGTGTTGGCGGGTGGTGCAGAACATCCACGTGACTTACCAGTACCTGGTCGTGAATTAGATGGCGTGCACTTTGCTATGGACTTCTTAAGTGCAAATAATAAAGTGGTCGCTGGCGATAGCATTCCTGATCAAATTAGAGCGACGGATAAACACGTTATTGTGATTGGTGGCGGTGATACCGGTTCTGATTGTGTCGGGACATCTAATCGTCATGGTGCTGCAAACATTACACAGTTTGAATTAATGCCACAGCCACCAGAGCAAGAAAACAGAGCGCTAACATGGCCAAATTGGCCACTAAAAATGCGAACATCAAGTTCGCATCAAGAAGGCGCAGACCGTGATTGGTCGGTGGCCACTAAAGAATTAATTGGTGAAAATGGACAACTAACGGGCTTAAAAGCGGTTCGTCTCRAATGGGAGGGCCGTAATATGAAAGAGGTCCCAGGTTCTGAATTTACGATTAAAGCAGACTTGGTATTCTTAGCCATGGGCTTTGTTTCTCCGCTACAAAAAGTGCTTGATGCCTTCGGTGTGGAAAAAGATAAGCGTGGTAATGCCAAAGCAACAACAGATGGTGAAGGTTGCTACAAAACAAGTAAAGAWAAAGTRTTTGCTGCTGGTGATATGCGTCGYGGACARTCTCTTGTGGTTTGGGCGATTCGCGAAGGGCGTCAGTGTGCAAAAGCRGTGGATGAGTTCCTCATGGGCTCTTCTACATTACCAAGATAATTTAAAAGTCATTAAAATAAAGGATGCAAAGTAATGTGCTTTGTGTCCTTTTTTATTAGGTGAAAATAGCATGGAATTACAAAACGATACTTTTTTACGTGCRCTGATGCGTGAMCCARCGGATTACACGCCAGTATGGATGATGCGTCAGGCRGGCCGTTAYTTACCTGAGTATCGTGAAAGCCGTAAAAGTGCCGGTAGTTTTTTACAACTCTGTAAAAGTAAAGATTTTGCAACGGAAGTCACCATGCAACCGCTGGATCGTTACCCGTTATTAGACGCTTCAATTTTATTCTCAGATATATTGACCTTACCGGATGCGATGGGGTTGGGTTTGTATTTTGAAGAAGGAGAAGGGCCTAAGTTTGAGCGCACCGCAAGCGATGAAGCATCTATCCTCGCGTTAGAGGTGCCTGACATGGCTAAGTTGCAGTATGTATTTGATGCGGTAAGCAGTATACGGCAGGCGCTTAATGGCCGAGTGCCRCTGATTGGGTTTGCAGGGAGYCCTTGGACGCTAGCAACCTACATGGTGGAAGGGAAAGGTCGAACAGACTTTTTAAACACGAAGAAGCTTATGTATGCACGTCCTGATTTGTTACATCACATATTAGAAGTGAATACACAAACAACTATTCAATATCTGAATGCACAAATTGATGCTGGTGCGCAAGCAGTGATGATTTTTGATTCATGGGGCGGTGCACTGTCACATAACGCCTATGCAGAGTTCTCACTCAATTACATGAAGAAGATTATTGCAGGTTTAACTAAGCATGCTGATGGCCGTAGAGTGCCGTGTGTGATGTTTACTAAGGGTGGTGGCTTGTGGTTGGAAGTACAAGCAGAATCTGGTGCGGATGCATTGGGATTAGATTGGACAATCGATATTGGTCAAGCACGTGCACGTGTGGGTGATAAAGTTGCTTTGCAAGGTAATTTAGACCCTGCGATATTATTATCGACGCCAGAAGTGATAGAGAAAGAGGTCGCTAGCATTTTGGCAAGCTATGGCCATGGTGATGGGCATATATTTAATCTAGGGCATGGGATTACGCAGTGGACACCACCAGAAAACGCGGCAGCATTTTTAGATGCAGTTCGTAAACACAGTAAGCAGTATCATGCTTGATTTGAGGCACACAAACCTCTATACCTAACTATATAGCTAGCAAGGCAAAAAAATGGCCCTTTTACAGGGCCATTTCAATCGAGGTGTAAACACCTCAGGTTTGTCGCAAACTTAAGCTTTCTGAATATTAGAAGCTTGTTTACCTTTTGGTCCGTCAGTAACGTCAAAAGTTACTTTTTCGTTTTCTTTCAAACTTTTGTAACCGCTATCAACGATTGCTGAGAAGTGAGCGAATAAGTCGTCACCACCTTCATCTGGAGTAATAAATCCAAAACCTTTTGAATCATTAAACCATTTTACTGTTCCTGTTGCCATGTCATATATCTTTCATACTTTAAATAGGGAGGCACCCTGAAATTTGGGTTTTAAAATCTAATGCCTTACTGACTTAAAATTGAAAAATCCAACGCCTTAGTACGCTTTGTACACGCTAATTAGTATAAAAACAAGTGTAAATAGCAATTATTTGCAATAAAAACCTGAAAAAAGTGTATTTTTTAGTGTTTTTGTTGCTAAAAGGGTCTTCTGAGCCTATACTGCGTGCGTTATTGTTCATGAGAACAATCTATAGATTTTGGAGTATATTTTTGGCTAAAGAAGAATTAATTGAAATGAATGGCGTCGTAACAGAGGTGTTGCCAGACTCTCGTTATCGTGTGACGCTGGATAACGATCACAAATTGATTGCCTATGCTGGTGGCAAAATGAAGAAGAACCACATTCGTATTTTAGCGGGCGATAATGTGACATTAGAACTGTCACCTTATGATATTAATAATGGTCGTATCACATTTAGGCATATTGAACCAGGTAGTGGTTCTTATACGCCAAGAAAAAGAAGATATTAAAGCGATTGATCGTAAAATAATAAAAAAGCTCCTTTTGGAGCTTTTTTAATTGGGACTTCATGATTGGCTTAAGGCATCATCCGATTCATGGTGTCATCTTTATCGATGAGTTTATGCTTTAATGCGCCTGCGATATGTAGCGCAAGTACGACTAGCATTACAATGCCGGCTATTTCATGGATGCTATAAAAAGTCTCACGTAATGGCTTATTATCTAAACCTGCAAGCATTTTAATCCCGAACCATTTCACACCATATTTGCTAGACACAGCCATAATGAGGCCGCTGACAGGAATCGCAATCATTAATAAATATAATAAATGGTGCGCAGCTGTAGAAAGCTTACGCTCCCAAGCTTTATAACTAGTTAGCATCGCCGGTGGTTTGTGTGTAACACGCCACAATATGCGAATAGTGATTAATGCTAACAGGGTGATCCCGATAGATTTATGAAAATTGAAATAAAAGGATCTAGGGGAAGCCTCTTTCGCTAAATCCCATGTGTAAATGCCCCAATCGAATAAATCGTAAGCTATTTGTTTTGGCGCTTCTTTAGGTAGGTTACTCATGAACCAGCCTAATGCAAACATGCCGATAATACCCAAAGCAATCAGCCAATGTAGAAACATGGCGGTCTTAGTATAGCGATTGGTCATGCATTTCTCCTTGTAATGCTACTTTTATCATTATATTGTGTGACAATTATCACAACGTTATTGTTCTGCAACAATTAATATTCTAACTGGTATCAACAGAAAGAAGCGACTTATGCGAATTTTAATACAAATATTAATGGTGTTCTTAGTGGCAAGCTGCACAGAAAGTTCAACGGCAGCTAAGACCTCAGGTTTTTTAGAYGATATTGGTGATGGTATTTATGTGCATCATGGTGAACATTTAGATATCGATACAGGTTACCAAGGCGACATTTGTAATTTAAGTGTCATCGTGGGCAGTAAAGGCGTAGCGGTAATTGATACCAGTGGCAGCCTTAAAGTAGGCAAGCAACTGCGGGCCGCCATTGCGGAAGTGACTGAGCTCCCTATTTTGTATGTGATTAATACGCATGTGCATCCAGATCATATTTTTGGCAATGCAGCTTTTGTTGAAGGTAAGCCCACGTTTGTTGGACATGCTAAGTTAGCCACTGCAATGCAATTGCGCGAAGAAGGCTATGCTAGGTTGAATGAAAAATATTTGGGAGCCGATGCSAAKGGCAGTGAYATTRTTRTYCCTACTTTAGMGGTAGAAGARACGCTKGAGYTGGATTTAGGTGRTCGAGTATTAACAGTTACGGCRCATCCCATYGCGCATACAAAYACCGATGTGACGGTTATTGATAATAAGACACAAACCTTATTTACRGGAGAYTTRYTGTTTATTGAACGCACGCCAGTGCTTGAAGGCGATATTAAAGGCTTAATTACTACTTTAGATACCTTGAAAACGTATTCAGTGAAACAAGTGGTGCCTGGACATGGCCCACAGACAACAGATTGGGTGCAAGCCATTGAAAATGAGCAGCGTTATTTAAAAGTACTGTTAAAAGATATTCGGGCAGSAATAGCGAATGATATTAGTTTAGTGGAAACAATGGATACCGCAGCTGCCAGTGAGAAAGAGCAATGGGAATTGTTTGAAGTTTCCAATCGACGGAATGTGAATATACTTTATCCGGCATTGGAGTGGGAATAAAAAAAGCGGCCTAGGCCGCTTTTTTTGACGCAACAGTTTATTTTTTTCGATTATCTAAACTGAAGCCCGTTTGAGGATATAAGCTAAGTAGTAACATACCGCCGGCAATGCCAAGGTATAAGAAGAACACTTCTGGGATGACGCGACCAAGGAYAATCGCTAAAAATAGTGCAAGTCCCGCTAATACACGTGCAAATAATTGCGTTTTAAACCCGACTAATAAGCCCAGCCCTGCAATGAGTTGTACCAAAATTAGAAGAGGTGCAAAAATCGTAGGCAATCCAAACTGACCTAATGTGACTTGATACTGCACATAGCCATCAGGGCTATTCATAATCGCTGATAAACGTAATAGCACTAGGCCTAAAAAAACTAATGCTAATAAAATACGCGCGGCTGCTGTTTGATAATGTTGCATCATCCTATCCCTTATAAATTCACATATTAAAATTATGCATGCATAATGCCTGTAAGCGTTATGGACTGCAAGTATTACAAAAATTGACACGAGAATTTTATATTAAAGAAGTACGTTGGTCGACGCATGAAGCTGCGCTTAGGCAGGTTCGTGAACAGGTCTTTATTGTGGAGCAGCACGTTCCCGCGGCAATCGAGTGGGATGCGTACGACGAAACGGCTAACCATTTATTGGTCTTGAATAATCAGGAGCAAGCCATCGGGTGCGCGCGCATATTAGACAGTGGCAGTATTGGGCGGATGGCAGTGATTACGTCATGGCGCGGTGTTGGGCTAGGGACGGCGCTATTGGATAAAGCGATTCAGAGCTGTAAAGAAAGAAATATTAGTAAAATCACACTGTCTGCTCAAACGCATGCCGTCTCTTTTTATGAAAAAGTAGGTTTTGTCGTCTGTAGCGAAGTTTATCTAGATGCTAATATTAAGCATGTGGATATGCAGCTAAATATTTAACTGCATTATTAAATTGTATCATTGTATAATTCACGAAGCGTTTCAGATAATTTTTTAAGGGTATTACATGTCAACACCAGTTATTTTTAAAGCAGGCGAAGCAACACTATATACAGAAGGAAAAGATACATCGGCAGCAATGCCAGAAATTCTTATTGGYTCAGTAGACGGRCCAGTRGGACAAGCATTTGCAAACATGATGGCACAAAGYAAAGGCCATACATCTATGTTTGCTGTRCGTGATTTAAATCARTTGGTACGCCCTGCTTGTATGATGGCACCAAAGGTGACATTAAAAGACTCTGCAAATRTTGATTTGTTTGGTGGCTTAGTYCAAGCAGCAACKGCAGATGCGATTTTAGACTGTGTGATTGAAGGCATTATCCCTAAAGATCAAGTCAATGATTTATGCATTATTAGTTTAGTGTGGATTGACCCAGGTGCGGTCAAAGATCCTAACTTAGATAAAGCGGATATGTATAAAAACAACTATGAAGCAACTAAGTTAGCCATTAAGCGTGCCTTAAATGATGAACCTAGTATTGATGAGTTGATTGCAAACCGCAAAAAAATCAAACACTGTATGTGGGAAGATAGCTGGGATCAAAAGTAGATCACGAAGTGTTTACTTCAAAATAAGTTAAAGTAGCTAGGAGGAAATGAWGGCTGAACAGAATGTATGTAAAGAAGCATTTGATAAACTTTGTGAAGATATCAATGCAGATGCACAATCTGAAATTAAAGAATCAGAGTATTGGTTATTTGAATTGGGTTTTCGTTCTGCGATTGAGGAATTGTTAAATATCGCCGATGCGGGTGAGCAAAGCAGAAAGTTTGTTTCGCCACGTTTCCAAATGCTAGCGGARCGAATTTTACATTCCCGATTGCATTAAAGTAAAAAAGTAGCTTCGGCTACTTTTTTTATGTACGCAGGTAATTTTAGAGGTAATTGATGAAAGTAAACTATTTTTTGAGCCCGGCACGGGTGCTATTATTTTTCACGGTGCTGGTTTTAAGTGCATGCGGCGGTGCTGATAAATTACCGGCAATACCAACTGGATCAACAGTACTCGTGYTGGGTGATAGCCTGAGCTATGGCACCGGTGCTAAGGAGGGTGAAGACTACCCAACCCTACTAGCGCAGAGTACAGGCTGGGATGTGATCAATGCAGGCGTGCCTGGCGATACTAGCGCACAAGGTTTAGCACGGCTGCCCGAATTGTTAGAGGAGTATCAACCTAAGCTATTGATGATTGTGCTGGGTGGAAATGACTTTTTAAAGAAAGTCCCACTTGCACAAACTGAAAAAAACCTTAAAGCCATTATTCAAGCGGCAAAGCTAAAAAATATTGCTACCTTAATTATTGCAATACCCGATTATCAACCAGTGAAAGCTGCATTTGGTGGCTTATCAGATCATTCTTTATATGCGACTCTAGCGGAAGAAACACAAACGCCGTTGATCGAAGAGACGTTTACTAACGTGTTATCTAAAAATTCTCTCAAAGCAGATTACGTACACCCCAATGCAAAAGGCTACAAACAGGTAGAAGCGCAACTGCGTGCATCACTAATGGAACTTGGTGTACTTAACGCGCAATAAGTTATTTAGATTTATCTAGTTTTRGCGCGATGATATAGCCGATAAGGTAAGCGACGGCGCCAAGAATAAGTGCATAAACAGGCAGCACCGCAAATATGATTGCACTAGTTGAGCTACTTGTCGCTGTACCATTAATATCAAAATACCAAAGGATATGGATAAACCACATGAGTGGTAAAACAACGATCAAATATCCTTTTACTGCTGTGATATGGCGCTTATTTCCATTTCTTCCAACAATGGCTGCGATAACGTAAATGATGATGAGTGGGGATAGCACCCAAAGACTAAATAGCCCAGGAGGCACCTTGGCTAGTAACAAACAAGCCATCGCAGAAATAATCACGATCACTTGGATGGTTTTTGTATCAATATTATTCATGCTTGATCTGAAGTTGAGTAATGAGTGCCATTTCTATTACTGTATCTTAAAGTAAGCAATCCGTAAACGAGACCAGTTTCTAGCTTGTGTGTCTTGTTTAGAACTACTCTAAATGCGGCAATACTTCATTTTGATAAATTTCCCAATACTCTTTTTCTTTCGTTTTAATAATGAACCAGTCACGTAGGATTTTTTTATATTCAGGTAACTCACGAATTTGACCAATGGCTTGATTGATGTCCTTGATAACAGTCTTTCCCCAGTCTGTTTTTGTGCAAGCGACAGCGCCTAGTAGGCCTGAATCATAGTTTTCTGCGAGGGGTATGAAGACTAATGCGTCTTTCATGTCCAGTTTATTGGCATAGTAATGCATCGTATGAGGATATTCGATCGTGTAATCTACYCTCTCTGCTTGTAACATTTTAAAAATGCCTTCTATAGACCTACCAGCTCCTCTGGATATGTGTTTTGCATTTTCATATTTCTTCAAAATGGGATCTAACAGCGTCCCATAACCTCTGCCTAATGGTTTGCCGAAAATGTATTCTGTTTTTTGTAAGAGCTTATTAAATGACAATGTTTGTGGRTTGCCAAGTTTTTTCAAAGTGTCTTTCAACAAAACYACACCATGTGGCTGGTAATAGAGATATGGAGCGGAAGTAACAACGATATCGGCTCTTGTTTTGTAAATCCAAGTTGAGAAGCAACGAGGTTCCTCATTTTTCATTTCTTGCAGGACTCTTTTTAAGGGCCGACTTAGAACAACGTGATGATAATCAGCCATTCGGTTTATGATCATTGCCTGAATACGGTCGCCAAAACCTTGTCCTTTCAGCTTTCCCTCGGTAATGTAAAAYGGTTGCGCATCGTTGACAGCCCAAAATATGGTCTCTTTTTCCTCAGCATAAAGGKTTGTGGGCGATASGATAAGAAGGATAAGAARGCCGATAAAAGAATAGTAATAATTAGCCAAAAGAGATCCTTTTTTCAGTGGTTAGTTGGCTATTTAGTATTAACAAAATATTCCGGACTGGTGTGGGCAATGCAGCGCCAATTGCATGATCAATGTTCATCCATAGRTATCCCGCCATTTCTTTTTGCTTTGGTGGGTTAATGACTTGTAAAGGTTGTGGGGTAATCGCTAATTTATAATGTGTAAATGCATGGTGAATAATCGCCAATGTTTCATCAGGCTCTGTTATTAAACCAAATTTTTCTTTTGCAACTTCACTAGCAATATCTGTCACGCTGGTTTCAGGAAGGCTCCAAAGCCCTGCCCAAATGCCTTTTTGCGGCCGTTTCTCAAGTAAGACTTCATCACCCATACGAATGATTAACATGGTGGTTTCTTTTTTCGGGATTGGTTTTTTGGGTTTTGGTGTGGGGAGTAAGTGCGTTTTGTGCTTAGCAAAGGCAAGGCAAGTGCTTTGTAACGGACAGCTTTCACACGTTGGTTTGCTGCGCTTGCATAGTGTCGCACCCAAATCCATCAAACCTTGCGTGTAAGCAATCGCGTCACTGGCGGGGTTTTCACGCTCTGCAATTGACCACAGATGCTTTTGAATGGTAGGTGTGCCTGTCCAACCTTCTATTAAAAAGTGCCGTGCAAATACGCGTTTGACGTTGCCATCTAA
>NVTX01000055.1 GCA_002401735.1 Methylophilaceae bacterium
TTTCCCTGCCCAATGTCCGGATGAGCCGCCAAGTTGCCTTAACCGACACTCTTTTAAATTGAAATATTKATCCCCAATAACTTTGCCATCATAATATTCTTGAGAGGCTTCCGAGTAAGAAACATCGCCTGCCTCTACGATAAGTACATTTGTAGACAAAGGTAAAGAGAGAGCTGTTGAGATGCCGGCGGGCCCAGCACCGACAATAACAACGTCATACACTTTATTTTTTATCGCATCTAAACTATTCACCAGCATAGACCGACCCCCTTATAAGTACCAGCGACCAATGCTGTCTTTCACCACTCTGACTTCCTTAACACCCTTGCCAGACTTGAAAAACAAGCTAGAAAAAATTGTAAAAATCAAAAACAGCCTTCTATTCATTCTTTACCTTTCCTGTTTAAAAGAAAATAAATCATGGTTCGATGATGACATTAGCGAATCTGCACTATACCTCAACTCACACCTTAAATGTCACCTACCCTCTTAGCTATTGAGTTAAAATTATACTTTTCTAATCAAATCGATTGACTATAGCTATTTGTGAAAAACACAGCCCCAAAAAAGATATTCATTAAAACGTTCGGCTGCCAGATGAATGCTTATGATTCATCTCGCATGGCAGACATGCTCGCCGCTAGCGATGGCATGGTTGAAACAAAAACACCTGACAATGCCGATGTGATTTTGCTCAACACTTGTTCTATCCGAGAAAAAGCAGAAGATAAAGTCTTTAGCCACCTTGGCCGCTTTATCCCACTAAAAGAGAAAAATCCCAATTTAGTGATTGGTGTGGGTGGATGCGTTGCGTCACAAGAAGGCGACAACATTATTAAACGTGCGCCTTATGTCGATGTGGTATTTGGGCCGCAGACCTTGCACCGATTACCAGAAATGATTAAAAACCATCAAGATTCAGGAAAACCACAAGTCGACATCTCATTTCCTGAAATTGAAAAATTTGATCACTTACCCCCGCCTCGAGTTGAAGGCGCTTCTGCCTTCCTTAGCATTATGGAAGGCTGTAGTAAATATTGCAGCTTTTGTGTTGTCCCCTACACCCGKGGTGAAGAAGTATCTCGCGGATTYGAAGACATYCTGACAGAGGCCGTGCAGTTAGCCGAACAAGGYGTAAAAGAAATTACGCTCTTAGGCCAAAACGTGAATGCATACCGTACGGAGTATGAAGATGTAGAAGCTGACTTGGCCATGCTGATAGAAACGATTGCTGAAATCCCTGAGATTGAACGCATTCGCTTTACCACCAGCCACCCAAATGAAATGAGCGAACGCTTAATTGATTGCTTTGCTAACGTTCCCAAATTAGCCGTCCAACTCCATTTGCCGGTACAAGCGGGCAGTGATCGCACGCTCATGGCAATGAAGCGCAATCACACCGTATTGCAATACAAAAGCATTATTCGAAAACTGAAAGTAGCCAGCCCCAACCTAACGCTGACTTCTGACTTTATTATTGGCTTTCCTGGCGAGACAGAAAAAGATTTTGAGGGCACRATGAAGYTAATGCAAGAAGTCGGCTTTGATTATAGTTWTAGCTTTTTATATAGCCCGCGGCCAGGTACACCCGCTGCCTTTATTGAAGACGAGACACCGCACAAGGTAAAGCTAGAGAGACTTAACAAACTGCAAGCCATCAACAGTGCGCAAGGCGAGGCAATTAGTCGGGCGATGTTAGGGTCTACTCAACGKTTATTGATAGAAGGCGTCTCTAAAAARGAYRCGAATGTATTAGTCGGCAAGACCGACAATAACCGCATTGTCACCATCGCAAAAGATGAAGCCTTAATCGGCACATTTGTGAACGTTAACATTACAAATGTAAATAACCCAAAACGCTTACAAGGCGAAATTGTGAACTTATAAATGGAAATCACCCTACAACCCGAAGATAACAACCGCTTAGCCAACCTGTGTGGCCCACTGGATGAAAATATCAAACAGATTGAGACCGCACTAGAGGTCAATATCAACCGCCGGGGCAGTACGTTCAGCATTACAGGCAAGCAACAAAGCATGCGTATGGCGGCACAACTAGTAGAGAATTTTTACATCCGCGCAAAAAAACCAATAGATCTAGAAGATATTCAATTAGGTTTAGTTGAAGTTGAAAAACTAAGCCCAGATGAGGTTGATACGAGTGCCGCCATGCCAGTGTTAATGACAAGGCGTGGTGACTTGCATGGTCGCACCCCTCGCCAAATAGAATATTTGAAGCAAATTCAAGACTATGACATCACACTTGGCATTGGCCCCGCAGGGACAGGCAAGACCTACTTAGCCGTTGCCAGCGCCGTTGATGCCATGACACGCGACCGTGTGAAACGGATTGTACTTGTTCGACCAGCCGTTGAAGCTGGTGAGAGTTTGGGCTTTTTGCCTGGTGATTTGAGCCAAAAAGTGGACCCTTACTTACGTCCGCTTTACGATGCCTTGTATGACTTAGCTGGCTATGACACCGTCAATAAAATGTTTGAACGTAACGCAATTGAAGTAGCACCGTTAGCCTACATGCGTGGCCGCACCTTAAATCAAAGTTTTATTATTTTGGACGAAGCGCAAAATACCACCCCAGAACAAATGAAAATGTTTTTAACGCGGATTGGATTTGGGACAAAAGCCGTCATCACGGGTGATGTCACGCAGATTGATTTAAAGCGTGGGCAAAAAAGTGGCTTGATAGAAGCACAGAAAATTTTAAAAGATGTCAAAGGCATCGCCATGACGAAATTCTTAACGGCGGATGTCGTACGCCACCCACTCGTACAAAAGATTGTTAATGCTTATGAGCGTTACGAATCTCAAGACACCTAATGACAACTATTTCAGATATCAATTTTTAACGTAAGAAATACTTCATTATCTACTAAAATTTTTTCTTTCTTTCTCACTTCCGCTTTAATTGGCAATATATAAATGTTCGTTTTCGCTTGTGGAAAGATAGACGTTTTCCAAGTCGTATTGCCAACGGTAGCTTCGACCCGCACGGAACCCCAGCCGCGCTTCTTATGGCGCATATTGTCATTAAAGAATTTAATTTCCTCTGATTTATCTTGCGGCAGACTAATAAAATGCCATGCAGCGGCATCGCTCTGCCATAACCAACACTTTCCACTAAAACTAAAGCTTAAATCAATCATGATTTTGATTATATAATTAACAACACATCATGCCCAATATTCAGTTTAGCCTCCAAGTTGCCAGCACGCTAGGCAATATTCCCACCAAAGTCCAATTTAGAAAGTGGGCAAAAGCGACCTTGCGTGTCGATACTGAAGTCACTATCCGCATCGTAGATGAAGAAGAAGGCCGTGCCTTAAACCTGACTTATCGTGGCAAAGATTATGCAACCAATGTACTAACCTTTCCGCTAACTGAAGAACCGCATTTAATGGGTGACATCATCATTTGTGCGCCAGTGGTTGAAGCGGAAGCCCGAAAGCAAGACATATCCATTGAAATGCATTACGCTCACCTAACCGTACATGGTGTTTTACACTTGCACGGCTATGACCATCAAATCGATGAACAAGCGGCATTAATGGAGTCTATTGAGGTGACAACGTTAATGAAATTAGGGTATCCTGACCCTTATCTCATTACATAGGGTGCCGATGCATGGCTTCCGAGTCGGAAAAATCAAGTAACAAACCAAGTTTATTAGAACGTTTAAGCCACCTTTTATTACGCGAGCCTGAAGACCGCGAACAGCTTATCGAGCTGTTACATGGCGCGTATGAAAACCAGTTAATGGATAGTGATTCACTTGCCATGATTGAAGGCGTACTGCAAGTAAGTGAAATGCAGGTGCGTGACATTATGATTCCACGTTCACAAATGGATGTCATCGACATCACAGACTCTCCAAAAGCGTTCATTCCTCATGTCATTGAAACGGCACATAGCCGCTTCCCTGTCATTGAAGATGATAAAAACGATGTGATTGGTATTTTGCTTGCCAAGGATTTACTCCGTTATTACGCAGGCGAAGATTTCGAAGTGCGCGACATGCTGCGCCCGGCTGTATTCATTCCAAAATCTAAACGTCTAAACATTTTACTGAAAGAGTTTCGTAGCACACGTAACCATATCGCCATTGTTGTTGATGAATACGGCGGCGTGGCAGGCATGGTGACGATTGAGGATGTGCTTGAGCAAATTGTAGGCGACATTGAAGACGAGTTTGATTATGACGAAGATGAAGACAACATCATTCAAAATGCAGACAACTCCTATCGCGTGAAAGCGCTCACAGAGGTTAAAGACTTTAATGAAGTAGTGGGTACACAATTTAGTGATGAAGAGTTTTCAACCATTGGCGGCTTGATCGTTAATAAGTTTGGCCACCTACCTAAGCGTGGTGACCATATCACGATTGAAAACTTAAGTATTAAGGTGCTACGCGCAGATAGTCGGCGTTTACATACGATTACCATTGAAGTGTTAGCGAACGAACTTACATCAAGAGAATCTACTTAAAACAAACCTTTTTTAAACCATATTGAACTATGCAATCTCTTTTGAAAACACTTAAGGGGCGTCAGCATGAAACGGTTACTACTTGTTTTAGCGTTAACAATATTGGTCGCGGCTTGCGCATCAACAAGCCCTATTACAAAAAAGACAGACCAACCAACTTCAAAAGACCAAACCAATACGGGAATGGTGTTACCAACTGAAGAAAAAGCCTTTGTCAAAGCGATTAGAAACTTCGATAGAAAGGCCATTATTGCACAATGGGGGGAACCTGCAAAAGCGGATGATGTAAAGATAAAAGGCACCAATAAAATTATCGCCTCCATTTGGCATTATCACTATGTTAATACGGATGAAAATGGCAATTATTTTGAAACGACAGAGTTAGACTTTATTGATGACAAAGTCGTACAAGTTGTCTTTCTAAACAACGATGGTTCAGACACAGTAGAAAACAAAAGTCAGCCTGATGAAATACCAAAAAACTGAATAAGGCATTCGTTAATGTCATCATAAAAAAAGGGCGATAAATCGCCCTTTTTTTACTACTGTTTCTTTTCTTATTTTTTCAATGCATCGCGAATTTCACGCAACAACAAAACTTCATCTGGTGTTGGTGCTGGCGCAGGTGCTGGTTGTGCTTTCTTCATTTTATTCATCGCACGCACTATTTGAAAAATGATAAACGCCAAAATAACGAAGTTAAGTAAAATCGTAATGAAATTACCGTACGACAGTACGCTACCTAATTTCTGCGCTTCAACTAACGTTAAGGTTGGGTCTTGATCAGCCAGTGGAATATACATATTGGCGAAATCCGTATTACCAAACAAACCAATAGTCGGCATAATAATGTCGCTCACTAATGAATCAACAATCTTACCAAATGCACCACCGATAATCACACCAACGGCTAAATCCATGACATTGCCGCCAGCGGCAAACTCCTTAAACTCTGACATCATTCCCATAACGTTCCTCCCAAATAATTATTCAATATTCTTGCTTTAGAGCAGACATACTCTCCTTTGCTTTATTGATTGTCAAGCTGACACCATTAGACATTGCTGCCATTAACATTTTTTAATATTTGCCAGCTTTAATCTATACTGTGCTGCCTTAGTGTTTAATTATTCATCATTAAAATACTCGCTTAACATGTCAAAACTGAATCTCCAGCCTTTATATGCATTTATACTCGGTGCTTTTGCCGTATTAGGCTTTGCGCCGTTTTATATCTTCCCTGCCACGATTATTTCACTCATCGGCATTATCTACTTATGGGCAAAAGCACCAACAGCAAAAGCAAGTTTGAAACTGGGCTTTCAGTTTGGCTTGGGTTTATATGCAGTTGGTATTTATTGGATTTACATTAGCCTGCATACTTTTGGTGGGATGCCTTGGTGGTTTGCAGGGTTTTGCACCTTTTGTTTATGTGCCTTTATGGCTTTATTTCCTGCGCTGGTTGGGTACTTTAGCAAACGCCTAGGCTATTTAACGATTAGTGCGCCAATCTTATGGGGCCTTTCTGATTGGGTGCGTAGTTGGATTTTTACAGGGTTTCCTTGGCTAACATTGGGTTACAGCCAAACACCTCACAGTCCGCTGGCAGGCTATATGCCAATCATTGGCGTGTATGGGGTATCCGTAATAACTGCACTTTTAGCAGCATGCA
This sequence comes from Methylophilaceae bacterium, assembly GCA_002401735.1. GTDB lineage: Bacteria > Pseudomonadota > Gammaproteobacteria > Burkholderiales > Methylophilaceae. The sequence continues at coordinate 6,173 of NVTX01000055.1, forward strand.
TTGCTATCTGGCTCGCCAACAGAAAAACGGTGAGCGCAGTTTGGCGACAAAAAGCCATTGCCACCATCACACTCGTCATTGCTGTCGGTTTTGTATTAAAAGCGGTGGAATGGTCCTCCCCTATCGGCGAACCATTTAGTGCAAGCCTGATTCAAGGCAATATTGGGCAAGATATTAAATGGTCACCCGATATTGCTGAGAGCACCATTAAACAATATGTGGACATGGCCAAAGAGAGTCAGGCTCAGTTGATTGTATTGCCAGAAACCGCCTTCCCTGTCCTTGCTAGCCAATTAGATCCCAAGGTAAAGCAAACGCTCACATCACATGCGCGACAAAACAATGGCAATATCATTGTCGGCATGGTCGAATACAATCCAGACACGCAAGAGTATTTTAATAGCGCGATGAGTGTCGGCACAGCACCTAGCCAATCTTATAGCAAAGACCATTTAGTGCCTTTTGGGGAATTTATTCCACTAAAACAGATGCTTGGATGGATTTATCGCGACTGGCTCAACATCCCTTTGAGTGATTTAGCCCGCGGTGGCAAGCAACAGCGTCCAATGCAGCTAAACGACCAAAAAGTGGCCATTAATATTTGTTATGAAGATGTATTTGGCGAAGAAATCACCCGCCAACTGCCTGAAGCAACCGTTTTAGTGAATATTAGTAACGATGCTTGGTATGGGCAATCCTATGCAGCAGACCAGCATATGCAATTTTCGCAAGCACGTGCAATAGAAACGGGCCGCATGATGTTACGTGCCACCAACACTGGCGCAACCGCCATGATAGACCACCACGGTTATGTGATTGCGCATGCACCACACGACACGACAACCACGTTAAATGTCAGCGTGCAAGGCTATGCAGGAAGCACCCCGTATGTGCGCTGGGGCAATTGGCCTTTTATTATCTTAAGCTTTAGTGCAATTGCCTTTGTGATAAGTCGCAAAAAACAGTAAAATCCCTCTCTTACATTAAGCGCCAATGTCAGTTTTGTTTTTTTAAAACAAAATAAGCAGATGCAGTATTTTTAGGTTAAAAAAACAAATGGTAAAAACGTTTCAAGAAATCATTTTAAGTTTGCAGTCTTACTGGGACAAACAAGGTTGCACTTTGCTCCAACCTTACGACATGGAAGTTGGCGCGGGCACTAGCCATACCGCTACTTTTTTACGTGCACTAGGCCCAGAACCATGGAAAGCGGCTTATGTACAACCAAGCCGCCGCCCTAATGATGGTCGCTATGGTGAAAACCCTAACCGTTTACAACATTACTACCAATTTCAGGTTGTGCTAAAACCAGCACCAGCCGACATTATGGATTTATATCTAGGTTCACTTGTTGCACTTGGGTTTGATCTTAAACAAAATGATGTGCGCTTTGTAGAAGATGACTGGGAAAACCCAACCTTAGGCGCTTGGGGTTTGGGCTGGGAAGTCTGGCTCAACGGCATGGAAGTCACGCAGTTTACTTATTTTCAACAAGTTGGCGGTATTAACTGCAAACCAATTACAGGTGAAATCACCTACGGCTTAGAACGCTTAGCCATGTACTTGCAAGGGGTCGAAAATGTCTATGATTTAGAATATTCACCCGGCGTAAAGTATGGTGATGTTTTCTTACAAAATGAAAAAGAACAATCCGCCTATAACTTTGAACACTCAGATGTAGATTTCTTACTCATTGCCTTTAATGCGCATGAGAAACAAGCCAAACATTTAATGGAAGAGAAACTTGCCCTTCCAGCTTACGAGCAAGTATTAAAAGCCGCACACACCTTCAACTTATTAGATGCGCGTGGCGCAATTTCTGTCACAGAGCGTGCTGCCTATATTGGTCGTATTCGTAATTTAGCGCGTAGTGTTGCCGCCAGTTACCTTGATAGCCGCGCACGCTTGGGCTTTCCAATGGCACCAAAGGAGTGGTCAGATGAAGTCCTTGCGCAATTAGAAAAAGACCGCATTAATCAAGAGAAGAAAAAGAACAAGAAAGCTGCAGCATGAGTACACACCAAACCAACAATTTACTAGTCGAATTATTTGTGGAGGAACTCCCTCCAAAAGCCCTTAAAAAACTAGGCTTAGCCTTTGCTAGTGTCTTAGCTGAGTCTTTAAAATCACAGGGGCTAAGGTCAGACAGTGCTGTGGTCACTAATTTTGCAACCCCACGCCGTTTAGCAGCCCATATAACAGAAGTCGTTAGTAAAGCTGCCGATAAACAAGTCGCGCAAAAACTAATGCCTGTCAAAATAGGCCTAGATGCAGAAGGCAACGCAACCCAAGCTTTATTAAAAAGGTTGGCTGGCTTAGGGCTAGATGATTCTGCTGTATCAACACTCCGAACTGAAAATGATGGCAAAGCAGATAGCTTGTTTTTAGACATTACCAAAGTGGGTGCTACGTTAAGTGAGGGCTTACAAAAAGCCTTAGAAGAAACATTAGCAAAACTACCAATCCCGAAAGTCATGACGTATCAAATTAATGATGGATGGGAATCGGTCAACTTTGTGCGCCCTGCCCATGGCTTAGTCGCTTTACATGGCGATGAAGTCGTACCCGTCAGCGTATTGGGCTTGAGTGCCAGTAACATCACAACAGGGCATCGTTTTGAATCTAAAAAAGAAGTTATTACGCTAAACAATGCCGATAGCTACGAAGCGCAGCTTAAAACAGAAGGCGCAGTGATTGCTAGTTTTGAGACACGTAAAGCAGACATTGCGGCACAACTAAAAGCGGCGGCGGACAAAGCAAACCTAACCCCAGTTGACGACGAAGATTTGTTAGATGAAGTGACTGCATTAGTAGAATTGCCGAATGTATTACTTGGTCAATATGAAACAGAGTTCTTAGAAGTGCCGCAAGAGTGTTTGGTACTGACCATGARGTCGAACCAAAAATACTTCCCGCTATTAGACTCGGACGGCAAGCTCACCAGTAAATTTTTAATTGTGTCCAACATTAATCCAGCAGACCCAAGTGCTGTTATTGGTGGTAACGAGCGCGTGGTTCGCCCACGTTTGGCCGATGCAAAATTCTTCTTTGACCAAGACCGTAAGAAGACATTAGAAAGTCGTGTCGCTAGTTTAGATAAAGTCGTTTATCACAACAAGCTTGGCAGCCAAGGCGAACGCAATGCACGTGTCGTAAAAGTTGCAGGTGAAATAGCAGGCTTACTTGGCGATGCTAATTTAGTCGCTAAAGCAGAGCAAGCTGCGCGACTATGCAAAGCGGACTTAATCACAGACATGGTTGGTGAGTTTCCAGCATTGCAAGGCATTATGGGACGTTATTATGCGCAACATGAAGGCATGGATGATGATGTCGCTTTTGCGATAGAAGACCACTACAAACCACGCTTTGCCGGTGACGAGTTGCCACGTAGTAAAGTTGGCATTTGTGTCGCATTGGCAGATAAACTAGAAACCTTAGTCGGCTTATTTAGCATTGGTGAGAAACCAACAGGTGACAAAGACCCGTTTGCATTGCGCCGCCAAGCCCTTGGCATTATTAGAATGCTGATAGAAGCAAAATTGCCTTTGTCACTAGATGTCTTAATGCAAATGGCTTTTGCGCAGTTTGAAGGAGATGCTAGTACGCTAATAGCGGTCAAAGAGTTCTGCTTTGATCGCCTCAGCGTCAGTTTGCGGGATCAAGGGGCAAGCGCGCAAGAAGTCGCCGCAGTACTCGCCCTTAAGCCAGAATTTCTTAGCGAAGTGCCTCAGCGATTGGAAGCAGTACACACTTTTGCTAGCCTTGCCGAAGCACCAGCACTAGCTGCCGCGAATAAACGCGTCGGTAATATCTTGAAAAAAATTGACGGTGAAGTAACAGCAAAAATTGATGATGCCCTTTTACAAGAATCACAAGAGAAAGCATTAGCAGCAGCCATTGCTAAAATAAAACCTGAAGCTGACAAGCTATTTGAAGCCGGCAATTACACCGCTTCATTGCAAGCGTTGGCCGGCCTTAAAGACCCTATCGATGAATTTTTTGATAACGTCATGGTCAATGCAGAAGATCCTGCAYTGAAAGCGAAYCGYTTAGGCCTGCTAGCAACATTGCACCAAGCCATGAACCGCGTTGCAGATTTATCCAAACTTGCCGGTTAATTAACGAACAGCATTYATGATGAAATTGGTTATTTTAGACAGAGATGGTGTCATTAATAAAGATAGCGACAATTTTATTAAGTCYCCTGACGAATGGATTCCGATTCCGGGCAGYTTAGAAGCGATTGCTTTGCTTAAYAARCAYGGYTTTCGTRTTGCCRTTGCCACRAATCARTCKGGCATTGCGCGCGRCTTGTAYGACGTGGCAGCACTCAATGCGATACACRAAAAGATGCATGAAGCATTAGCAAAAGTAGGTGGSGAAATTGATGCYGTTTACTATTGCCCGCATGCGGCTGATGACCATTGCGCGTGTAGAAAGCCCAAAAGCAAAATGATAGAAGACATTGGCCACCGGTTCTCCGTCGACTTAAACAACGTCCCAGCAGTTGGTGATGCGTTACGTGATTTACAAGCCTTTGCAAACGTGGGATGCCAAGCCATGCTAGTGCGCACAGGCAAAGGGGAACAAACGCTTGCTGGCGGCAACCTGCCTGCAAACACCTTATTGTTTTCTGATTTAACAGAAGCCGTTAACCACATTATTGCAAAGCATTAACTCAATACACTGATGATTTATATACGCTCGTTTATATTTAACTTAGGCATGTGGCTATTCACCATTCCATTTACGTTAATTGGTCTACTGTCATTCCCTTTTCCGCCGCAACAGCGTTATCGTTTTTTAAGTCTATGGGCGCATGTTGCTTTGTGGTGGCTACGGATTAGTTGTGGGCTTACCTATGAAGTCAAAGGGCAAGAAAACATCCCCAAAACGCCAAGCATCATCTTATGCAAACACCAATCGGCATGGGAGACAATTGCATTGCAATTGATCTTTCCGCCGCAAGTGTGGGTGCTTAAGCGTGAATTACTATTAATTCCATTTTTTGGTTGGGCGTTAGCATTAACGTCACCGATTGCCATTAACCGAGCAGCAGGCCGCGGTGCACTTAAACAGCTTGTATCAGAAGGTAAAGATAGGCTCGCTAAGCAGTTCTGGGTCGTCATATTCCCTGAAGGCACACGCACTGCCCCTGATGCGCGCGGCAAATACCATATCGGCGGCGCTTGGATGGCCACCCACACCAACACACAAGTGGTGCCTGTTGCGCATAATGCTGGCGAGTTTTGGCGTAAAAATTCCATGCTTAAACGGCCTGGTGTTATCCAAATAAGCATAGGCAAACCGATTCAATCCGAAGGTCTAAAGGCGAACGA
>NVTX01000056.1 GCA_002401735.1 Methylophilaceae bacterium
GAATCAAAAAATATTGATTTGATTATAAAGACATCAATTACTGCTGCCAAAATTAAAGATTCAGAAATTAAAGAGTTAACGCTTACAAATACATCTGGAGATAAAGAGCGCATCAAATCAAAATATTATGTGTTTGCAATGGGTGGTATTGAAAATGGTCGTATGCTCAAATTTATTGCTGTGGATAATCCCAATAGCACACTTAGTAAAAATCAAAATGTAGGGGCATATTGGATGGAACACCCTCATGGTACAGTGGGCGATTATTTTTATAACATTCCAAAAAACAATCGACAACATATCGGCATATCAGAACAAATGAAGCGGGAATTGAAAATATTAAGTTGCAACTTAAATTTCACTTCACAGCTTAAACACCCTACAGATGGAAAAGTAAAAAAATTATTACGTGATTTAATTTGTGTTGATGAAACAATTGGCTCTGAAATTTCTTATGGGCTTGGAAGAAACTATTGCGGAGGAGAAATAGATGCCGCTTGGGAGCAGGAGCCAAGCATCGATAATCGAATAGACTTAGATACTGAAGTTGATGCTTTTGGGATTCCAAAAGTAGTCTTGAAGTGGCAAAAGTCTGATTTTGATTTTCGAACCATAAGATTAACCTCGGAGTATATTGCAGAATCGATGGCAAAAAATAATTTTGCAAAGATTCGATTAAGGGAGTGGCTATGGACGGGGAAGCCTCCTGAAAATGATGGCATAGGAGGCGGGCACCATTTAGGCGGAACAAGGATGAGTCATTCTAGAGATGATGGCGTTGTCGATGCCAATCTGAAATGTTGGGATGTGTCCAATCTTTACATGGCGGGTAGTTCTGTTTTTCCTTCAGGTGGACATGCTAATCCAACACTAACAATTGTTCAGCTAGCCGTTCGTTTGGCAGAGCATTTAGTGAGTAAACCATAGTAAATGGGTATTTAACATTCCAATGTGTGTGCTAATGCACATTGAAAATGCAACCCGCGAGACAAAACTCACAACTGTTTGGATTAAATCAAACATTAAAAAGTAGAAAATAGATTGAAGTATTTTGTTACTTACATGAAAATGAACGCTTATATATTTAGGCAACCTTGTTCATGCAGTCTCTCCCCATATTTTTTAATATTAAGAACCGTCACTGTGTTGTTATCGGTGGTGGAGATGTTGCCACGCGTAAAGTGARTATGTTGCTCAAGGCMAATGCAGCGATYACAYTGGTTTCCCCAGATTTATGCCAAGAGTTACAAGCCTTGGTAGACACTAATAAAATTAAGCATCTTGAAGCGACTTTTGAASCRYCGCAGCTCRATGGYGCATGTTTAGTCATTGCTGCAACAGATRATGGCGCTGTTAATGARGCRGTTTCACTTGCGGCYAAAGCTGAAAATATYCCTGTGAATGTGGTGGATTCTCCCGCTTTGTGTACATTTACGATGGGATCGATTATTGATCGTAGCCCTATTGTGATTGCGGTGTCATCAGAAGGTAATGCCCCTGTTTTGGCGCGTTATGTCCGTACTAAAATTGAAACCATGTTGCCTTCAGCTTATGGGCGTATTGCTGCGATTGCTGGAGAGTTYCGCGAACAGGTGAAAGCTAAATTTGGAACCACGCAAGCGCGGCGAATTTTCTGGGAGAAAATGCTGCAAGGGCCACTRGTTGAACGTGTTTTGTCAGGGCAAGAGCAAGCGGCMAGAGACTTTTTACAAACCACATTAGATGCAGCTAGTGACACGCAAAGCAAAGGTGAAGTGTTTTTGGTCGGCGGAGGACCTGGAGATCCGGATTTATTGACGTTTCGAGCATTAAGGTTAATGCAGCAGTGTGATGTTTGTGTCTACGATAAATTAGTGAGCCCAGAAGTGATGGAATTAGTGCGACGTGATGCGGAGCTGATTTATGTGGGAAAAGCACGTGATCAACATACGATGCCGCAGGAGGAGATTAATGATCTCTTAGCAAGGCTAGCGCTTGAAGGTAAGCGCGTTTTGCGTTTAAAAGGTGGAGATCCTTTTATCTTTGGACGTGGCGGTGAAGAGATTGAAACATTAATGCAGCACGGTGTGCCTTTTCAGGTGGTGCCAGGCATCACGGCWGCCAATGGTGTTTCTAGCTATGCGGGTATTCCTTTGACACATAGGGATTATTCGCAGGCTTGTTTGTTTATCACTGGACACCTTAAAGATGGATCATTAGATTTGGACTGGGATGCAATTATACGGCCTCGTCAGACCGTTGTTATCTATATGGGCTTGGTYGGTATARCAGAAATATGTGAACAATTGATTGCCCGAGGAATATCAGCTAAGATGCCSATAGCMATTGTTCAGCAGGGAACTACGCAAAGGCAACGGGTGGTGACTGGAACTTTATTAGATATCGCTGAAAAGGTAACGTTAGCTAATATGCAACCACCGTGTTTAACAATAATAGGTGAAGTCGTTCTTTTACGAGAAAAACTGAATTGGTTCAACCCATAAAACAAATAAATATTACCTCTATAGGTGTCCTGCAGGCATGACTGCTAAGCACATGCGCCAAGACATGCGGCCAGATCGGCCAGTAGAATTCCATGTTTTGGTTTTGGAACAAGATGTTGCTTTTGCGCAAATGCTTAAGTTTGATATCGAAAAACAATTACCCGCAGAAGTTACTACCGTCAATTCAATTATTGCGGCGCGGCATCTTCTAAGAAAAAACCCAGATAAATTCTTTTTAAGTGTTTCGAGTGTCGTTCATTTTGATTCTGAAGGCTTCGAAAAGATTGACTTGCTTGCAGAGTTTAATATTCCCGCGATTGTCATTGTTGACCAATATGAAGATGAACTTCGAGATCAGTTAATTAAGCGACATGTCATTGATTATGTCGTTAAGGATGCGACGACATCTGACACGAGCTATATTTGCGATTTGATTGCAAGAATCTTTAAGAATGTCTCTATTAAAGTATTGGTTGTTGATGATTCGAAAGTTGCACAGTTTGTCATCACTAGAGAATTATCATTGCAAAAATTCGAAGTGATGCAAGTTGGAGATGGTGCTGAAGCCATAGAGATGCTTGAGGAAAATCCTGATATTAAGTTGGTCTTGGTTGATTATCAAATGAAAATGGTTGATGGCGTGACGTTTGTTAAAAAGGCACGAGAACGGTACGCTAAAGACGAATTATTGATTATCGGTATTTCAACTTCTGCAGACCCAAGATTGGCGGTTAAGTTTCTAAAAGCGGGTGCTAACGACTTTATCTCTAAACCCTTTAATTATGAAATGATGCTATGTCGCATTAATCAAAACTTAGATATGTTAGATGCTGTGGATTATGCAAAACATCTATCTAATGTGGATTATCTCAGTAATGTTTACAACCGGCGTTASTTTTTTGAATATGGTAACAAATTGTTTCGGGAGTTGGGTGAGGCCGATGTGTTAACCGTGATGATGGTTGATATTGATTTTTTCAAAAAAGTGAATGACGTGTATGGGCATGATGTTGGTGATGAGGTGATTAAAGGCATTGCTGGCGTTTTGCAGGCGCATTTTAAAGATGATATTGTCGCGCGAATGGGCGGTGAGGAATTTGCTGTGCTTAGCTTGAATCCTGATTATTTTCATAGTTTTGCGCATATACATGAATTTAGGAAAAAAATTGCGCAACAAACCTTGGAAATTAGAGGGAACACCATTAAATATACTTGTAGTATTGGGGTGAGCAATATTTTAGGTAAAAATTTAGACGATATGATGGTGCATGCAGACCGGCTTTTATACGTCGCTAAACAAGGCGGCAGAAATCGTGTGGAAGGTAATCCTGTCGGAAGAAAGCGCCTGTCAATTAAAACTAGCGTGTCAGAATAGGTAGCGATAGTCTCGCTTCTAAACCACCATCTTCGCGATTAATTAATTCTAAGCGGCCACGGTGCAGCTTTGCAATGCGATTGCAAATGGCTAGGCCTAGACCACTACCGCCTTCATTTTTAGTTCGGGCGCTATTTAGCCGCTCAAAAGGTCTTAGTAGACGTTCTGCTTGCTCAGYTGGAATGCCTGGGCCACGATCTAGCACACTGATAATGACATTTTCAGCAGTCACCTTAGCTTCGACARTCACCTCGCCYTTTGAGTAAGCGTAAGCGTTTCCAACTAGGTTATCTAATAAGCGTTGCATAGCAAGTGGGCGTATTGGGATTAAGTAAGTCGGACATAACTTCACTTCGAGTTGCCGCCCGGCACGGCCTTGGCGCTCGGCTAGTGATTTTAATAGGTCGTTAATATCAATCATTTTTGAGGACTCTCCCTCAACACCGCGCACAAAATCTAAAAATTGGTGAATAATATTGTCCATGTCAGCAATATCTTCAATCATGCCAATTTTCATTTGACTGGCCTCATCTTCAGAYAACATTTCTACTGCTAAGCGAAGGCGTGCTAATGGCGTTCGAATGTCATGAGAGACGCCAGCCAGTAATAGTGTGCGCTCCGCATCGAGTCTGACTAGCGCCTCTGCCATTTCATTAAATGTTTGGTTGACTTCGCGCAGCTCATCAAGGCTATCTTCAGGTAGCTTAGGTGCCGGCTCACCATTACGTAATTTATCAGCAGCGAGCGCAAGTAAGTTTAATGGGCGGTTAATGCGTGCGGCTGTAATATAGGCGCCAAAGAGTGATAGTAAGCCAATTAATGCTGCCCAGCCTAGCCAGTGCAGAGGAAAAGGTCTATCCACTTGGATTTTGGGGATAACGACCCAGAAATCATCAAGCTCTACATTGAAGCTTATCCATAAGCCAGGAATATCATAATGATTGACCGTGATAATTGTTTCTTCTCCCAAGCGTTCACGTATTTTTTTTGCAATGAGTTGAACAAAAGGGTCCGCAGGCAGTGGTTCAATTTGTTCCATGAAGTCAGCGGTATAAACGCGTACACCTTCACGCCCAGACAACTCGGAGAGTAGAGCGCCTCGCCTACTATCATGTGATGCGATGAGCGATGCGCGKGTGTAATTGACAATCGTTACTGCTTGTAAAGCCGCCATTTCTGCCCGTGGCTCACGGTCAAAATAATCAAATATTTTTAATGAGCCATAAATGCTGATAATTAACAAAGTAGCAATTAACAACATTAGCCTTGCTAAAATTGTGCGCGGTAATAGTCTCAATTTTGGATGTTATTTCTAAAGGTTAGAAATGTTGGTGTTTAGTTGCTAGCTTCACCGTCAGGAATAAACACATAGCCAAAGCCCCACATGGTTTTTAGGAAGCGGGGTTGTGCTGGGTTGGGTTCTATTAGCCGCCGTAAACGGGAGACTTGCACATCAATACTTCTGTCAAACACATCTAATTCACGGCCACGCGCAAGTTGCATTAGGCGATCTCGTGAGAGCGGCTGTCTCGGGTGTTCTGTAAACACTTTTAGTAGTGAAAACTCACCGCTAGTAATGGTGATGCTCTCACTGTCTTTACTTAAACTACGATTAGCAGCATCAAACACAAACTCCCCAAAAGAGAACACTTCTTGTGTTTTTTCATTGCCTGATTCGGGGCTATGCTCATGCCGTCTCATCACGGCATTAATGCGCGCTAACAGTTCACGGGGGTTAAATGGTTTTGGTAGGTAGTCGTCCGCACCCATTTCTAACCCTATAATTCTATCCACTTCGTCACCACGTGCCGTTAACATAATAATGGGGGTGACGACATTTTTTGCCCGTAAGCGTCGACATATTGCTAAGCCATCTTCACCAGGCAACATCAAATCTAACACAAGCAAGTCAAACTGATCACTTTCTAACACCGTATCCATTTCTTTAGAGTCAGATACGGTTTTAATATCAAAACCTTGTTCGGTAAGGTAGCGTTGTAATAATTCACGCATACGCGAATCATCATCTACCATTAATATTTTTTTAATCTCAGACATCGTATTAGCTCTTTTGGGTTAATTGGGTTGTGTTTGAATCTGACAATGATTTAGTATAGGTGTTCGTGATAGATAAATCTAGAATTCAAAAAACTTTCTTAAAAACGTTGTTAATTCATCAAGATTTAAAAGGGTTTTTCAGTTACAATTTATTACAATTAGGTGTTTCTATGAAACATTCCACTTACAAAGTTGATTCATGATACTTTTCCGCTGGCGATAAAGCAGCAGATTTGTTTTGGTAAATAACAATATAGTATGCTATCGAATAAAGTCTTTTTTTGGTCACAACTAACGRTRCTCATGTTAATGAGTACSGTATTTATTTTCCCRTCATTTGCTGACACAAACRCGCCCGCAGAGGTCAGTGACTCTTTGCCAGTAGTAAATCACCCAGATGACGCTAATTATGGTTTAGAAAAAACGCTAGAGTATAATTTTAGTCCAGTAGATCGTGCGCGCTTACGCAAGGCGCTAGCCGATTATGCAAGAAACAACGATCCGGAACATATAAAAATTAAGCTTAGACGTCAAGCGATGAAGGAAAGCCTGAAAGAGCGCTTTACCCAATGTAATAATGATTTGGATGATTCGCTAGACCGCCAAGAAGTCACAGAATGCTTGCCACAAATTGCAAGACACTTTAATGCTGTTGATGTTGACGAAGATAATGTCATTACTTTTGAAGAGCTCGAGTTGGCACAAGCGAAGTGGACGGAGCGCCACAAAGCGGCAGAAGCGAAACTAGAAGCGCAGCGCATAAAAGAAGCTGAAGCCGATATTAAAAATAAAGCGGCCAAGCCCAAAAAAAGTCAACAAGCTTCCTCAAAAGGCCGGCATCCAAGCTAGCCGTTTATTCGCTCAACCTAGCTCTTTCCTCATCACTTCACTAAACCATGTGCTTTTGCTGGTAGATTCTTGATTTTTTAAGAACCTACGGTAGAGTAGACTATGGATTCTTCAGACAAAGCCTCAGTAAATAAAACGGTTGTTCAAATCGTGGGTTCAATCACYAATGTTGATGCCCATCAGTGGGATGCGCTTGCCACTGGTATGCCATTATTGAGTCATACATTCTTAGCAGCCTTAGAAAAATCCGGCTCAGTAGGGCAAGACACTGGGTGGAATCCGTGCATCATGACAGCCTCTAAACATGGTCAAATGATTGGCGCAATGCTGCTTTATATGAAAAGCCACTCATATGGTGAATATGTGTTTGATAGAGCTTGGGCAGATGCTTATGAACAAAATGGATTAGCCTATTACCCAAAACTATTATCGGCGATTCCATTTTCACCCATTAGCAGCACACGATTGCTTGCAAAAGACAATGAAACGAAGTCGTTGTTAATAGACGCTTTAGAGTCGGTTTTGCAGCAGCACCAATTGTCTAGTGCGCATGTGTTATTTCCAGATGCTACTGATGCCAAATTGTTTGAGGACGCTGGTTGGATGAAACGAACGGGCGTGCAATTTAGGTGGATAAATGAGGATTACCAAACATTTGAAAGTTTTTTACAGACATTAAGTCACAACAAACGTAAGAAAATCCACCAAGAGCGCAAAAAAGTAACGAAGGCGGGCGTGTGCTGTTATGTGATTAAAGGACTGGATGCGACCAAAGCGGATTGGGATTTTTTCTACCAATGTTATTGTACGACTTATCAGGAACATCACTCTACGCCATACTTAACACGTGCTTTTTTTAGTGAAATTAGTCAAAGCATGCCGAAAAACATTGTGCTCATCATGGCTGAGCTTGATGGGGTGAGAGTGGCGAGCACCTTAAGTTTTTATAATGAAGATACGCTTTATGGCCGTTACTGGGGTGCGACTCAATTTATTTCTGGCTTGCACTTTGAGCTTTGTTACTATCAAGCACAACAGTTTTGCATTGATGAAGGCATTCAATACTTTGAAGGTGGGGCGCAAGGGGAACATAAACTGGCACGTGGCTTTAAACCGCAATCAACTTATTCTTATCATAAGATTGCACACCCTGATTTTGAAGTCGCGATTAAAGACTTCTTGGAGAGAGAGTCTAATGGCATTGCTGCCTACACAACAGAGCTAGAAGAACGAGCGCCTTTTAAAGCCGAAAAATAACTTACCAACCAATTTCCTTACCATCATAAGCAATAAACCTACCAGTATTGTTTAGGTTAAGTTGATCAATCACTTTACGCAAACCCGCAACACTAGTTTGCGTATCAATTAACGCATTTGGGCCGCCCATATCTGTTTCTACCCATCCGGGATGTAACGTAGCTACCGCAATGCCTGATGGTTTTAGGTCTATGCTTAGGCTTTTCATGACCATATTGACTGCAGTCTTTGTACTGCGGTACATATAACTACCACCACTAGTATTATCATCAATACTGCCCATTTTGCTTGAGAGCGTAACGAGTTTTTTTAATTGACTCTTAGCGATGTGTGGAGTGAAAGCTATTGCTATTTTTAACGGTGCAATACTATTAATTTTAAAACTATCTAACCAATTTTCCACCTCGGTGTCGCTTAGCCCACCACTAGGATAAACACCTGCATTATTAATCAGTACATCAATCGCTGTGTTACTTAACTGCTGCGCCAACGCATCTACTTGCGTAAAGTTGGCCACATTTAATGCGAATGTTTTAATGTTGGSGTATTGAGYAGYCAGYGCRTTTAAAGCAYTCGCKGTGCYYGGCTCGCGGCAACATGCCAAGAYATCCCAGCCAGCTTCTGCATACTGCTTTGTAAATTCTAAGCCGATGCCACGGTTCGTACCAGTAATCAATACAGTGCTCATGTGTTTCTCCAGTTCAATATTTACGAAACATTATGCGCTGAAAATAAAATGAAACGTAATGAGACTTACTTGAGATTAACAAAAATACTTGTCAATGCGCTGTTAGTGTTAAACGATAGCCCATTTGGGGGATTTCTATTTTATCCTCGATTGGTATAATCTTGTGCATTGAATCAATGCGGGAATAGCTCAAGAGGAAGAGCGCATCCTTTCCAAGGGTGAGGTGTCTGGTCGAAACTTTCTTCCCGCTCCATATTTTAAAAAAGCTCAGTGAAAAATCACTGGGCTTTTTTGTTATTTAACCCTATTTACTTAAAGTAGTCAGCAGACCTAACATTGCGTGCAACTTAGGTTAATCCCYTTTTTTTGGGATATTTTTTTGTACATGTGTGCAATATAATTCACTCAATAATTTTAACAAGCAACAGTTGTTTGAGGGGGTTACGCATCCCTTTGGGAGCTTCGGCTCAAAACAGCTTTCTTGCCGCATGATATTCGTATAGCCCAGTGATTAATCACTGGGCTATTTTGTTTTAACTCATTTGTTTTAACTAAGACAACTTTCAGCTTATTTAAATGTAATAGGTGTGATAAAGTCTGGCTTTTTTGAGGTAATACTGTGATAAAAGCTGCAATATTTGATATGGATGGTTTGTTAATCGATTCAGAACGCATGATTATGCAAGCCTGCATTAGTGCAGCAAAAGAAATTGGGATTACCTACACGCAAGCAGAATACGTAGAGCTTATTGGTCGTGCTTGGCCAGATTCCACACGCATTATGACCAAGCAGCTTGGTGGCGAAGAAAACTTTCAGCACGTGATGCAATGCATTAATGCCAGCATGGATGCAGACGGCAATGCTTTCCCGTTAAAAAAGGGCGCGCTTGCACTCTTGCAGCACTACAAAACCAAAAATATTATTTGTGGCGTTGCTTCATCGTCACCTATTAGCCATATTCAAGAGCGCTTAAGTGCCGTAGGGGTGCTTGACTACTTTAGCGTCATCACCAGTGGACACGAAGTAGCGAATGGCAAACCCAACCCAGATATATATCTGCTAGCGATGGAAAGGCTGGGCAAGGTTGTGGATTTTCAAATAGAGGCATGTATTGCTTTTGAAGATAGCGAGCCAGGTGCAAGGGCAGCCATTGCCGCAGGGCTTAATGTCATCGTCGTACCAGACTTAAAGCAGCCTAGTGATTTTGTGAGAGAGAATGCTTTTGGTGTTGTGGGTAGTTTAGAGGGTTATTTGAACTCTTTTTAGTGCTTGCATACTATTAATAGGTGAAAACGCATAATTTTGTTTACCTTGCAGATGAAAATGATTATCATTAACAGGTTAATGTAAATGTAAATATTGAGGAGAGTTGAGTGAACGTTTTTTTAAGATTACGCCAGTTGTTAATGAGTTTAGCTAGTGTTGCCATGCTATTGGTTGTACAGCCTGTTTTTGCTAATGGGGAGATAGGTGATCATGTCAATCATTTGTCAGATAACATTGAAAGTTATACGAAAGAAGTGAATTGGCTGAATAGTGAAGCGGATGACATGGTTAAACGTTATCAAGCAAAAGGGGTTAAAGCCGCTAATACTAAACTCTTGATTGATAACTGGGAGGCTGTGGATTTTCATTCGGCAATTGAAACCAATTATGTGCCCGTTTATGCTTCTATATGGCAAAGTATTTTTGGTCTGAAAAAAGCAATTGAGGGCAAAGCTTCTCTAAGCGCTATTCAAGGTCAGCAGCAATTGTTAAAAGAATCGCTATGGCAAGCACTGGGTGCAGTAAAACTAGCGGCACAATTCCAAGATAGCGGTTTGGTTGACCCAATTAGGACGACAGAAGGAAGCCCTGCCAATTCACTAGAAGCGATTAAGATGATTGAAGGTGAGCTAAATCGCGTCGTGGCTAAATATGCTGAGCAATTACCCAAGAAAGCAGTTAAACTTGTGCATGATACTTATATGAATTTATTCGAAGGTATTGAAGGTGAGTTAATCGCATTAGATGCTGAGTTGGTTGAGGATTTAGAAAAAGATTTTAATGTGACTTTGCCTCAATCTATTCAAGATGGTGGCAGTGTAGATCAAGTACGTACTGTTGTTAACACCATGCAATCTAAGTTAGATAACGCTTATGGTCTGCTTGAGAAATCTGCAACCAAGAAAAAGGATGTGTTTTAGTTGCAACGTAGAAACTTTGTTAAAACGCTGAGTGCATTAGCTGTTGCTAATGCACTGCCTTTTAGTATCAGTCAGGCCTTAGCCAAAGCCTATTCAGTGGAAGACTTACCTAAACTTAAAGGTGAGTTGACGCTATATTTGGGGCGAGGTGAAGGCGGGCTTTATGAAAACGTCATTAAAGCGATTAAGAAACGCAACCCTGAGTTTACATTGCGTATCAGACGTGGCCCAACGGCCTCACTAACCAATGCCATCCTAGCAGAAGCCAAAGCAGGCATTCAGAAGGCAGACTTATTTTGGGCGGTTGATTCAGGTGCCATTGGGATGGTGACTGGCGCTAACTTAGCACAACCATTACCGCAGGACTTAACACAACAGTTACACCAAAAATTTCAGTTTAAGCAATGGGTGCCGATTACTGGCCGCATTCGTACCGTTCCGTTTAACACCAAAAAATTGACTGCCAAGGATATTCCAGACGATATTATGGCATTCCCAGATAGTGACCTGAAGATTGGCTGGGCACCTGCTTATGCTTCTTTTCAATCGTTTGTCACGGCAATGCGAATTTTAGAAG
>NVTX01000057.1 GCA_002401735.1 Methylophilaceae bacterium
GCTAGGTCGTATGCCTTCAGCGGTTGGGTATCAGCCAACACTTGCTGAAGAGATGGGTGTACTGCAAGAGCGTATTACCTCTACTAAAGATGGCTCGATTACTTCTATCCAAGCGGTATACGTACCTGCGGATGATTTGACCGATCCGTCCCCTGCTACCACCTTCGCTCACTTGGATGCAACGGTTGTTCTTTCTCGTCAAATTGCTGAGCTAGGTATCTACCCAGCGATCGATCCTCTTGATTCTACAAGCCGTCAACTTGACCCGCTAGTAGTTGGAGAGGAGCACTATGAAGTCGCTCGTGGTGTGCAGAAAACATTACAGCGCTATAAAGAGCTACGTGACATTATTGCAATTTTGGGCATGGATGAGTTGGCGCCAGAGGATAAATTAGCTGTGGGCCGTGCACGTAAGATTCAGCGTTTCTTATCACAACCTTTCCATGTGGCTGAGATCTTTACAGGCGCACCGGGTAAATATGTGCCATTAAAAGAAACGATTAAAGGCTTTAAAGCAATTGTTGCTGGTGAGTATGATCACTTGCCAGAGCAAGCTTTCTATATGGTTGGTAACATTGAAGAGGCTGTTGAAAAAGCCAAAACTTTATAATTGAGAATTAGACAATGGTAAATACAGTTCGTGTTGATGTAGTAAGCGCAGAAGAAGAAATTTTTTCAGGTGATGCTGAGTTCATCGTAGCACCAGCTTCGGCGGGTGAAGTGGGTGTTTTTCCGCATCACGCGCCAATGATTACGACGATTAAACCAGGTGCTTTACGTATTAAATTACCAGACACAGCAGAGGAGACGTTAATTTTCATCTCTGGTGGCATGTTAGAAGTACAGCCGGGTTTAGTGACCGTTTTGGCAGATACCGCGATACGTGGTGCTGATTTGGATGAAGCTAAAGCGATTGCCGCGAAAGAAGCTGCGGAAGAGGCGATGCAAAATAGAGCCTCTGATATGGATTATGCGAGAGCACAAGCAGAGCTTAACGAAGCAGTTGCGCAAATCCGAGCAATTAAGCAATTACGTAAAAGTACACGTTAATTAATGCAGTATAAAAAAGCGGCTTTAGCCGCTTTTTTATTGCCTACTATTTAGTGCTTAACACTAAGCGGCACAGGCGTAGTAAAATAGTCATCTATGCAAAATGTTAAATTGAATATCCTTATCTTAGCTGCCGGAAAAGGCACGCGCATGCACTCTAATCAACCAAAAGTGCTACATAAGATTGGCGGAAAAACAATTTTAGCGCACGTAATAGACTGTGCGGAAAGCTTAAACCCACAAAAGATTATTGTCGTCTACGGATATGGTGGTGATAAAGTGCAAGAGGATTTTGTTGGTAAAAATATTATTTGGGCAGAACAAAAAGAACAGCTAGGGACTGGTCACGCAGTGCAACAGGCAATCCCACATTTAGATGACGAAACTAACACGCTCATTTTATTAGGTGATGTGCCTTTAGTCAGTGTTTCTGCTTGCAAGCATTTGATCCAAAAGGCGAATAATCAGCTAGTAATTCAATCATTTAAAAAACAAGATCCAACAGGTTATGGACGTATCATTCGTGATGCACAAGATTCAGTTGTAGCGATTGTAGAGCATAAAGATGCTAATGATGCACAGAAGCGTGTGAATGAAGTRAATACAGGCATTATGGCAATGCCKACTAYCAAGTTAAAAAATTGGTTAAGTCGRCTTAYTAACAACAATGCRCAGAAAGAATACTATTTAACAGATATCGTTGGTTCAGCTGTTGAAGATGGTGTCGGTATTWCAGCAGAYATTACGAMTGATGAATGGTCWGTKACTGGSATTAAYAGCAAACAAGACTTGGCAYTRATTGAGCGKGTATATCARCACCGYAGYGYSGCAACTTTATTACAACARGGGGTRACMCTACTTGAYCCTGCACGYRTAGAYATYCGCGGGGAAATAGWGGTTGCTAGAGATGTTGAAATTGATGTTGGTTGTATATTCGAAGGCAAAGTGAATCTAGGCGAAGGTGTAAAAATTGGCGCTTATTGCGTACTGAAAGATGCCACCATTGCAGCTGGCACGACGATAGCACCATTTACCCACATAGATGAAGCCACCGTCGGTGAAAGAAGCCGTATTGGCCCGTATGCAAGGCTACGGCCTGGAACAGTGCTTAGTGAAGGTACGCATATTGGTAATTTTGTAGAGTTGAAAAATGCACAAGTAGATACGGGTAGCAAAATAAACCATTTAAGTTATGTGGGCGATGCTGTCATCGGCAAGCATGTAAATATAGGCGCAGGTACTATTACTTGCAATTACGATGGCGCCAATAAATTTAAAACGGTGATTGRAGACAATGCATTTATTGGTTCTGATTCACAATTGGTAGCCCCAGTGACGATTGGTAAAGGTGCGACGATAGCTGCAGGCTCAACCATCACTAAAGATGCGCCAGCCGAAGCCTTGACTTTGTGCCGTGCACGAACGCAAAAATCTATCCTAGGTTGGAAACGACCAATAAAAGAAAAGAAAGTATAAGCCTATGTGCGGCATAGTCGGTGCTGTTGCAAACAGAAATGTTGTATCAACGTTAATAGATGGGTTGAGTCGCCTCGAATATAGAGGTTATGATTCAGCCGGCATTGCGATATTAGATGGCGATATTAAGCGTGTACGCGCGGTAGGCCGCGTCAGTGAAATGCAAATAAAAGCAGAAAAGGAACAGCTRTCTGGTTTGGCGGGTATTGGCCATACGCGTTGGGCGACACATGGTGGTGTTACTGAAAGTAATGCRCACCCGCATGTATCAAAAGGTGAAATTGCTGTTGTGCATAACGGCATCATAGAAAACCATGATGAACAACGTGATCGTTTAACGGAGTTAGGGTATACATTTACTTCTCAAACAGATACGGAAGTCATTGCCCACTTAATCCATTACTACCATGCAGAAGGTGAGTGCTTACTATCGTCAGTAAGGMGAGCAATTAAAGAACTTGAAGGTGCTTTTGCGATTAGTGTCATTTCAGTTAAAGAGCCAAATAGCATGATTAGCGCACGCCAAGGCTGCCCTTTATTAGTCGGCCTAGGTGAAAATGAGAACTTTATTGCATCAGATGTATCAGCAATCCTCTCTGAAACACGTAAGATCATATATCTTGAAGATGGTGATGTAGCAGAAGTAACTGCCGGTGGTGTCACTATTTGGGATAAAACAGACAAGAAAATAGAACGTAAAATCCATGTGAGTGATGTTTCATTGGCTAGTATGGAGCTCGGCCCTTATACACATTTCATGCAAAAAGAAATACATGAACAACCCCGCGCGTTAACTGACACGATAGAAGCCCTAATTGACGATGCTAGTTTCTCCCCTGCACTATTTGGTCAGGATGCCGAGGAAGTATTTAAGCAAGTGGATAGTGTCTTAATTTTAGCGGCAGGGACGAGTTATTATGCTGGGCTTACTGCTAAATATTGGTTAGAAAGCATTGCTTCATTACCAACTAGCGTAGAAATCGCAAGTGAATACCGCTATCGGACTTCTGTTCCTAATCCTAAACAGTTGATTGTCACTATTTCACAGTCAGGTGAAACGTTAGATACGATGCAAGCACTCAAACATGCACAAAGTTTGGGTCAAAACTTAACACTCTCTATTTGTAATGTGCAAGAAAGTGCCCTGCCACGCGCCTCTAAATTGGTGCTATATACGCGTGCAGGTGCAGAAATTGGTGTGGCCTCTACTAAGGCATTTACCACACAATTAGTCGCATTATTTACGTTRGCAGCCGTATTAGGGAARCAGCGCGGCTTATTGAGTAAAGCGCAAGAAGACGAACATTTAGATGCTTTACGTCACTTACCAGTAAGCGTGCAATATGCACTGAATTTAGAGCCGCAAATTAGTAAGTGGGCAAAACGRTTTGGSGATAAAGAACATGCCTTATTTTTAGGRCGTGGTGTGCATTATCCGATYGCAATGGAAGGCGCRCTTAARYTAAAAGAAATTTCGTATATTCATGCAGAGGCYTATCCAGCAGGTGAGCTTAAACATGGGCCGCTGGCATTAGTGGACAGCAATATGCCAGTTGTGGTTATTGCACCCAATGATACGTTGTTGGAAAAAGTAAAATCTAATATGCAAGAAGTGAAAGCGCGCGGTGGTGAATTATTTGTATTTGCTGATGCAGATAGTCATTTTAAAGAATCTGAAGGGGTGCATGTCATTCGTACACCTCGGCATGTGGGTGTGCTCTCCCCTATTTTGCATACCATTCCAGTGCAGTTGTTGGCTTACCATGTTGCGCTATTGAAGGGTACTGATGTCGATAAGCCAAGGAATTTGGCGAAGAGTGTGACGGTTGMGTAAATAGTCCATAAGTTAGNNCNNACTTACTTACTTACAGCCAGTCCCAGTCAGTTCTTTCTTTGTGTGGTGCATTACACATGGCCCAATCCCATATAATGGGTGGAATAAAGCGCATGAATCTAGCAACCCAGCCCATTTGCCAAGGAATGACAATAAAGCGACGTTTATTATCGATTGCGGCAATCAATTTTTCCGCAAAAACATTGGCTTCCATTAAGAACGGCATATTGTATTGATTAATATCAGTCATTGGCGTACGGATATAACCAGGCGCAACAGTGGTTACATGAATATTATATGCTTGCATTTCTACGCGTAAACTCTCAAGGTAGCTAATAACGGCTGCTTTGCTAGCACTATAAGCGCCGGCACCAGGTARGCCGCGGACACCAGCAACACTAGCGATACCGAYTARTTGGGATTGTTCGYTRGTATTYTCTTTCATWGCGGCAATAAAAGGGTTGAAGGTGTGCACCATACCCATGACATTAATATCCATAATAGCTTGGAAGGCTGCAATATCTTCATCGTGTTCTGTGAGTGTGCCACGACTGACGCCTGCACYAGCGATCACAATATTGGGTGGGCCAAACCGCGCAATATAATCTTCAGCCGCGGTGGCTAATTCCGTATGCTGACGGACATCAAGCGCATAAACTGCACAGGTGGCATCGTACTTAGATTTCAGTTCATCAGCTAATCGTTGTAAGGCGGTTAGGTTGCGGCCGATTAAACCTAACGCGACGCCTTGACCAGCATAGTGCGCTGCATAGGCTTGCGCCAATGCTAAACCTAATCCGCTAGATGCGCCTGTAATCAATATCTTTTTCATGGAATGGACTCAACAAAAAACCCACTGTGCAATTGCAGCAGCGGGTTTAGTTTAAAACTAATTGTATCTAGCGGGCTAGTTTTATTTGTTAGCAGGTTTCTCACCCTTGCTCGAACGGATATTTTGAATAATATAATCGACAACTTTCAATGCTTGAACATTGCCACCAGCCATTGTGCCAGAGGTGATGTACTTACCATCAATAACTAAGCTAGGTACGCCTGTCGCACCTGAAGAACGGAATATTTGTGCTGCACGCTTTAAGTTGGTGCTAACTGTAAAGGAATTAAAGGTTTCTTCTACTTTAGCGCGGTCCAAACCACTGTTGTTTGTTAGCCAATTAAGCGCCGCTTTTTTATCGGTAGGGTTTAAACTTTTTTGTTTGTGAATCGCGTGAAATAATTTACCGTGTAATTTATCAACAAGCCCTAGAGATTCCATTGCGAAATACGTTTGTGCCATTGGTGCCCAAGAGGCATTTGGCAAGCCAGGCATACGTTTAAAGCTGACATCTGCAGGCATACTCTTGAGCCAAGCATGTAATGGTTTTTCCATTTGATAACAATGTGAGCAGCCGTACCAAAAAATTTCCATGACCTCAATTTTCTTAGGGTCGTCAGTTGGGATGGTTTTGGTAACAGCATCAAACTCTTGTCCAGCTGTCGGTGCTGCTAGTACAGCATTGCTTAGACTCATGGCGCCTAAAACGAACATTAATGCGCTTAGAAATTTTTTCATTGTGTATCCTAAAATTGGTTTAATTGACTAAATCCTACTTAACTAACGATTACAGACACCAAAAGATGACAATAAATTCCATGTTAATCGATAATTATTATGGTTTTGTTTCTGACTGTATTTTAATAAGATTCGCGTTGAAGTCATTCGCTGTTAACTGATTGCGCATTTTATTGATGCTATCAATATTATTAAAAGGACCAACACGCACACGATGCCATGTGCCTTTTTCTGGGATGTTGGCTGTTTGTACGATGGCTTCAAAACCTTGCAGGGCAAGCTTCGCTTTTAGGTTGTCAGCATCGGCTTCATTTTTGAAGGAGCCTACTTGTAAGAAGTAGTTCTCTTTTTTAATGGTGATATCCGCATCGTTAATCTCTTTGACGGTGACAGTGCTTTCCGTTTCTGGCAGGATGGTGTAAAAATCTAAATCATCATCGGGGTTAGTAGCATCAGGATWGTTTCCAGTCGTGGTTAGTGGGATTTTAGGCTTATTGATTTTTTCATCCTGAAATGGACTTGTATCGCCTTTGAGATACATGGTTAATGCCACTGTAGTGATAATCCCAAGTAAGAAGCCGATAAGAAAGCCAGACAAAAATGGGCTGCCGCTATTCGTTTTTCTTGGTTTTGGTTTGTAATCTTTACTCATTGGTTTTTTTACCTGTTCCTTAATATATTACATTTTACCTGGCGCGCTGACGCCAAGCAAATCTAAGCCATTTTTTAATTCTTGTTTTGTTGCGGTGATTAATGTCATCCGCGCTAGTTTAGTTGATTCATCTTCTACTAAAAATTTCGTGTCATTGTAATAACTATGTAAGTGGCTTGCACATTCTTTTAGATAGTTGGCAATCATGTGTGGTGCTAATTCTTCCGCAGCATTTTTGATTACCTCTGGAAATTCGCTTAGCTTCTGCATCAATGTGGTTTCATGCGACGATGTCAGTATGGCTAAATCAGTTGTGATAAGGGTAGATGTATCACCACCCCACTGGTTTAGTACACTACAAATACGTGCATGTGCATATTGAATGTAGTAAACAGGGTTATCATTTGTTTGTGCACGAGCAAGGTCTATATCAAATACTAGTTGCGAATCTGCACGGCGTGCTGCTAAGAAGTAGCGTGTTGCATCACAACCCACTTCTTCAATTAAATCACGGAGTGTGACATAACTACCGGCACGTTTAGAKAGCTTCACTTCTTCGCCGCCACGCATAACGGTCACCATTTGGTGGAGTACATAATCTGGCCAAGCTTTGGGAATGCCAACATCTAAKGCTTGAAGCCCGGCTCTGACACGCGTAATCGTACTGTGGTGGTCTGCCCCTTGCTCATTAATGACCTTAGTGAAGCCGCGGTTCCATTTTTCTAAATGGTAAGTYACATCAGGTACAAAGTAGGTATATCCACCGTCTTTTTTACGCATGACGCGGTCTTTATCATCACCAAAATCAGTGGTGCGTAACCAAAGCGCACCTTCGTCTTCATAGGTGTGGCCGCTCTTGATTAAGGCTTGGACGGTATCTTCTACTTTGCCTGTTGAATATAGGGCACTTTCTAGTGAGAACACATCAAATTTAATTTGAAATGCTTGTAAATCTAAATCTTGTTCATGTCGCAGATAGGCCACACTAAAATGGCGGATGGATTCGGTATCTGCAATATCGCCACTGGCGGTGACTTTAATATCGTCAGCAATAACTGTTTCCTTGGCTAAGTAAGCGTTGGCAATGTCCGCAATATATTCGCCACGGTAGCCATTCTCAGGGAAGCTGGGGTCATCAGTAGCAACGCCTTGCGCTCGCGCTAGGACAGATTTTGTTAGATTGTCAATTTGCGCACCAGCATCGTTATAATAAAACTCACGTGTGACTTGCCAACCATTCGCGGCAAGCAAGCGTGATAAACAGTCCCCTACTGCTGCGCCACGACCATGACCGATATGTAACGGCCCTGTCGGATTGGCAGACACAAACTCAACCTGTACCTTTTCACCTTTACCTATTTTGTGGTGACCAAATTTTTCTCCAGCTTGTAAAATTTCTTTTACAACGGATTGCTTTGTTGTGGCGGCTAAGTAGAAGTTAATAAAACCTGCGCCCGCTACTTCTACTTTTTCAATAGATGCATTCTGTGGCAAGGCTTGAATCAATTGTTCAGCAATTGCACGTGGATTTTGGCGTAATGATTTTGCCAGCATCATGGCTAAATTACATGAAAAATCACCATGTGCGGCTGATTTTGGTCGCTCCAGAATAATAGATAAGCTGGAGGTGTCTGCGAGCAATGTTTTAGCGGCTTGCAGTAATAGGTCTGAAATGATGTCTTTCAAGGGTCGTTTCTTAAAATATTGAGATTGTTGGTTTGAATGTGTTGCATTAAATCTTCGAAGCCAGTATTTTAACTCAATAAGCGCTTACGCTAAAATTATCTATACACTCCCATAACCATGTCATTACAAATTCTCAGAGTTGGACTTGATGTACCGTTAAATCGTTTATTTGATTATTTAAATAACGGCTTTAATGCGCAGGTGGGTGCGCGTGTCKTGGTTTCATTTTCTGGGCGCAATTTGGTGGGTGTTATCGTTGAGCTGGCGACCTCTTCTGATGTTGCTTTGGAAAAGCTTAAACCAGTGCAGCACGTGTTTGATGATGTGGTGTTTGATGCGCAATTGTTTAAATTGCTTAARTTTTGTGCAGACTATTACCATTACCCGCTTGGGCAAGCAATGATTTCAGCATTGCCACTGCGT
Organism: Methylophilaceae bacterium; assembly: GCA_002401735.1. Taxonomy (GTDB): domain Bacteria; phylum Pseudomonadota; class Gammaproteobacteria; order Burkholderiales; family Methylophilaceae. Next base: position 8,692 of record NVTX01000057.1, read on the forward strand.
TTGCGGCAACTTAAGCCAGCGGTYACGCGGAAAAGTTTTGTGTATCGCCTCAATRCGCCAATCRATATTGAAACATTGCCAAAGCGGCAAGTTGTACTGCAACGGATTGCACAGGCGCTACAAACAAACACTAACCTTAGTGAAGCACAGCTAGCTGAAATATCACCCAGTTGGCGTAAAGCCATTGCAACRCTAAAAGAAATGGATTGTTTGCAGCAAACAGAAGTTGTTGCTGTGAAGGCTTCTTTACAATCATCTAATGTTGCCCCGACATTAAATGTGGAACAGCAGCAAGTGATTGAATCCGTATTGAGTGAGTCAAATCAATTCAAAACATGGTTGCTATATGGCATTACAGGCAGTGGCAAAACGGAAGTCTATATACGATTGTTGGAWAAAGTATTGGCTGAAAAAGATGCACAGGCATTGATTTTAGTGCCTGAGATTAATTTAACGCCACAACTAGAGGCGAGATTTAGAAGTCGATTAAGTGCATATCCACTCGTCACTTTACATAGCAATTTGAGCGAGAGTGAGCGCTTACAATCATGGCARGCAGCYAGCACTGGKGCGGCAAAAATTGTGATTGGCACGCGRTTGAGTGTRTTTACATCAATGCCAAACTTAAAAATGATTGTRATTGATGAAGAGCATGATGGCTCGTATAAGCAGCAAGATGGGATGCGTTACCATGCACGCGATATTGCCATCATGCGGGCTAAGCAATTAAACATTCCTATTGTGATGGGAAGTGCGACGCCATCGTTRGAAACRTGGCATTTGGCTAAAAAGCAGCAATATGGCTTATTGCGACTACAAGCGCGCGCGGTTAAAAATGCKCGGYTACCTAAAATTCATTGTATTGATGTTGGAAAATCACCGACAGAAAATGGYTTGTCGCCAATATTAGTGAATGCAGTGCGTGARCGACTMAAGCGWGGTGAACAAAGCCTATTATTTATCAACCGGCGTGGCTATGCGCCAGTGATGCATTGCAGTGCTTGCCAATGGATTGCACCATGTATGCGTTGTTCAGCGCGCTTAGTGGTACATCTAGGTCAAAAGCGTCTTAAATGTCATCACTGTGGGCATGAGCAAAAAATCCCGATTCAATGCCCCAGTTGTGGTAATCCAGATTTAACCCCGGTTGGTCARGCAACGCAGCGCTTGCAACAAACACTAACCGCCCTTTTCCCTTCTGCAAGGATTGCGAGAGTYGATCGTGAYAGYGTACGCAATAAAGACGYACTGACGGATTTGCTTAAAAAAGTGCAAGATAAAGAAATCGACATTTTAGTTGGTACGCAAATGTTGGCAAAAGGACATGATTTCCCGCATTTAACGTTGGTGGGTGTGATTGATACCGATACGGCATTGTTTAGCCCAGATTTTCGTGCTAGTGAGCGCTTATTTTCTCAATTAATGCAAGTGTCCGGCCGTGCAGGCCGCGCTGAAATTGCTGGAGARGTGTTAATACARACAACCTTCCCGCAGCATGCTTTGTTTGATGCGCTGCGCGCGCAAGATTATGAAARTTATGCAGATGCGTTGTTAGACGAGAGAAGTGCGATGCAATTCCCCCCTACTAGTTATTTTGCGTTATTAAAAGCAGAAGCGAGTGATTACAACCAAGTGCTTACGTTTTTGCATAYGGCCGTTAATCTGGCTAGAGAAGTGCCAAATGAAGTGACCATTTATGACCCTTTAAGACCACAAATGGAACGTTTNAAAAGTATGGAGCGYGGGCAGCTMTTATTGCAAGCCCCTAGTAGGCAGGCTTTACAGCAATTATTAAGAGTTTGGATGCCTAAATTGCGGTCAGAAAARCAGGCTTCAAAAATACGGTGGGCTTTGGATATGGATCCRTTRGAGTTTTAGCATGTTTTTAGTGAAACATATAGAAAATATTGTATGATAAGCACCTGTTTTAATTATAAATATAAGATTAGAAATGAACAATTATTCTAAAGTTTTGGGGGGCGTTTTTTTGTTGGGGGCATGTTTGCATGCTGTAGCTGCTGGAGGCGTGCCTGACACTGGCGATATTCCTAGAGCAGAACCACCAAGGACATTGCCAACTACCCTACCCGCAAATATTAAACAACTGAAAAAGCCAGCGCTTCAATCAACGGATAGTGAAAAGGCTATCAAAATCAATGTGCAAACATTTAAGTTTAGTGGCAATCAGTCATTTGGTGATGAGCAATTAAATGCGTTATTAACGGATTTTGTCCAAGGCRAAATAGGCTTGAAAGAGCTTAATAAAGCGACAAATGTCATCACTAATTTTTACCGAAAAAATGGTTATTTTTTRGCGCAGGCTTATCTGCCAACACAAGACATCACGCAAAGCACGGTGGAAATTGCGGTGATAGAAGGTGAGCTTGGTGARTTGACGGTTAGTGGTATTGAGGGGTTTGATGAGGCTTTTATAAAAAACATGGCAGCCTATCAACTTGGTAAGGGTGATGCGGTTAGCGAGAAAAACTTGGTTCGTAACATTACTTTACTGAATTCTTTACCTAGCACCCGTGCGACCGCACAGCTAAATCCTAGCGATACGGTTGGTAGTACAGACGTAGAAATAACGCTACAACCTTTACCGCGTTTGGAAGGCTATGTTGGTGTCAATACTTATGGCAATCGCTTTACGGGACGTGAG
>NVTX01000058.1 GCA_002401735.1 Methylophilaceae bacterium
GTCCACGTATGATCGCCCCCGCCATTCTCAAGCGAAATATGATATTTATGATCTAAAAGGGCATCTTTTTTATCATCAATGGATTTAAAACCACGGCCATAAAGCTCAATATGATCAGGGATTTTTTCTTTCACAAAATCTAAAAAGGTAAGACGCTTATTATGAAACTCCGTATGTGACTTATTGCTCGTAACAATCGAGATTTTATCGTTCTTTACGGGGCACTCAAGGTTTTCAAAGTAAGTCAGGTTTAAAGGATGATCCATATCGGTGAAATTAATACCGACAAAAGGCATTGAACAGTAATTTTCCCGCAGCTTACGGGTTGTAAGGCGTTTATCACTTGTCGTGAGGACAATCCCAAATTGGTTCAGAAAACGTGTACTAAACGGATGGATAACATCAGGCTCTCCTGCAAAAAACGCAGTACGACATTGTGGCAGCGGTGTTTGGTTTTACCTATGCCGCTATATTTGCCACGGTACGATTAAGTGACGAGCTGCCTAAAGCGTGGGAACAGAAAAATATTGAAGTGGTCGGTGTGGTGGCAAGCTTGCCCGAAGTCACAGCGTATGGCGAGCGTTTTTATTTCAATATAGAACAAATTGTTACCCTAGAGGCAAGTGTCCCTAAGCATATTGTGCTTAGTTTTTATCAAGGGAACACTTGGCATCAGTCAATAGATCAAGTTGATCCATCGCGCTTACTTAGGCCGGCAATATTTAAAGCAGGGCAGCGTTGGCAACTTACCGTCAGGTTAAAGCGTCCGCATACTACTTACAACCCACATGGCTATGATTTTGAAGCATGGGCGCTTGCGAACAATATTCGTGCAATGGGTTCGATACGCAGCAAAAGTGGCATGCGAAAAATTTCAGATTTTGTTTGGCGTCCGAGCTATATCATAGCGTACTGTCGCGAGAAAATTGGTAATCGCATCACGCAGGTAATCGGTGATAAACCTTATGCTGGTGTGATTCGCGCATTAGTCGTTGGTGATGATAGCCAAATTAGTAAGCGCGATTGGAATGTGTACTTACGCACAGGGACGAATCATTTGATGAGTATTTCTGGTTTGCACATCACCATGTTAGCTGGCTTGGCATTTAGTTTGATTGCATTTTGTTGGCGTCGCTTCCCAAATTTAGTGCTGTGGATGCCAACCCGAAAAGCAGCCACGATAGGCGGTGCTTTTATTGCCTTAATCTATGCTTGCTTAGCAGGGTTATCCGTGCCAACGCAACGTACCTTGTATATGTTGGCAACGTTTGCCGTGGCATTGTTGTTAAGCCAGCGCATTCCCATTGCTCGTGTGTTAGCAATGGCTTTAATGGTCGTCGTACTACTAGACCCTTGGGCAGTAATCGCACCTGGTTTTTGGTTATCTTTCTCAGCCGTTGCTTTCATTACTTTTGCGACCATTCATCGGCTGAAAGTAAGACACTGGTTGGTAGAGGCTGCGAATACACAATGGGCTGTCACTTTGGGTTTGTTGCCATTTCTCATTGTGATGTTTGGGCAAGCTTCTATTATTTCGCCTATTGCCAATGCATTGGCTATTCCCATTATCAGTTTATTGGTTGTGCCTTTGGCCATTTTAGGCGCATTGTTGCCGATTGACTTTATTTTGCATGCCTCACAAAAAATTCTTGAAATCTGCATGTATGGGCTTAATTGGTTAGCCAGTGCACCATTTTCGACTTGGCAGCAGGCAGCCGCTCCTGTCTGGACAATTGCTTTGGCAATATTAGGTGTGTTGTGGCTGTTGTTACCAAGAGGCTTCCCGCAGCGCTGGTTAGGGTTGTTGTTAATGTTGCCCATGCTATTTGTGATGCCCGTTAACTTAGCCGAAGGGGAGATGAACGTTACGGTGTTAGATGTGGGTCAAGGGTTGTCAGTGGTCGTAAAAACGGCAACACATGTGATGGTGTATGACACAGGTCAAAAGTATCACCAAGAAAGTGATGTGGGTAGTCAAATYATCGTGCCATATTTACGGAATCATGGCATTAAGCAGTTGGATGCATTGGTGATTAGTCATGATGATAGTGACCATAGTGGAGGTGCCGCATCAGTGTTGGCAGAAGTGCCAACCACATGGATTGCTAGCTCATATGCACTACCGGAAGGTAGCACACCCACGACCAAACAATTAAAATGCTACGCAGGACAGCAATGGGTTTGGGATGCGGTTCGGTTTGAAGTGCTATACCCGCATAAAGAAAGTTATCAAGCAACGGATATGAAAGATAACAATAGAAGCTGTGTGATTAAAGTGACCAGCCGCTACGGATCAATATTGTTAACTGGGGATATTGAAAAAGAAGCGGAACAGTCTTTATTACAGGAACAAAAAGTTAAATTAAAAAGCGACATCATGATTGCACCACACCATGGGAGTAAAACATCGTCAACAGAAGGTTTTATTAGCGCTGCGGGCGCAAAGCATGTCATTTTTACAGTAGGATATCTGAATCGCTTTAAGCACCCTAAGCCTTTGGTGATGAGTCGGTACCTAGTACGAGGGGCAAGCTTGTATCGGTCAGATTATCACGGCGCGGTCATCATTAATTTTACAAAGCAGACCGCTTTACGTGTTAACGCTTGGCGTTCTTTGGATGCGAAGTACTGGCAYGACGATTTTTTATAAAGTCTAACTTGCCGAATAGTGTGCTTCTAAGCTAAAGTAGCGTTAGTTTTGTTTTGATAGATTTAATTAAGGAGTTACCACTGTGTGGGAAATTATTTTAGCCGCAGGCTGGCCAATTTGGCCATTAATTATTGCTTCAGTTATTGCATTGTCGATTATCGCTGAGCGTGCTTGGGCATTACGTAGTGAAATCGTCGCACCTAGCAACTTATTGCCAGAAGTGCAAAAATGGATGGGGCAGGGCACGATCAAGAAAGATGCGCTCAGTAAACTAGAAAACCACTCATTGTTAGGTAAGATATTTGCCAGTGCATTAGCCAATGAAAAAAACTCTAGAGAAATYACGAAAGAGTCTATTGARGAAACGGGACGTGCAGTCGCCCATAGCTTRGAGAGGTACCTCTCAACACTAGGGACTATATCCACAGTGGCACCATTGCTTGGTTTGCTAGGAACGGTGATCGGGATGGTGGAGTTGTTTGGTGCATTTACCAATTCGGGACATGATGTTGCACAGTTTGCACGTGGTATTTCAGTCGCGCTTTATAACACGGCCGCTGGGATTATTGTGGCGGTACCAGCGATGATCGCTTATCGTTATTTCCGCACAAAAGTGGATGCACTACTATTGGATATGGAACAGCAAGCCATTAAGCTCGTTGAAATTTTGCATGGCGAACGTTAATACAAGTATCTGAGCGTAAAGGAACACTAAAATGAATTTTCAGCGTGGAAAACGTCACGAAGAGCTAGAAATCAACTTCATWCCATTAATTGATGTGCTGTTGGTGATTATTATCTTTTTAATCGTTAATGCCACATTTTCACGGAACAGTGAATTGCAGATTAATTTGCCGACAGCAGAAGCSAATGCACCAGAAGATAAGCCACTTGTCATTACGGTCGATATCGATGCAACGGGACATTATATGGTTGAGGCTCAAGAATCTGGTGGCAGCATAGAGGAAATTGCGATTGCATTACAGGCAGCAGTGGGTGAAGGTAAAGACCCAACGATTGTCATTAATGCAGATGCTAAGTCGACACACCAATCGGTGGTGAATGTGATGGAAGCAGCGCGCATTGCGAACTACACACATATTACTTTTGCCACACAGTTAAGGTCCGGCAATTAACTACGGTCCATTTTTTAGTTTGGTTTTACAGGGTTAAGTATGTCGAAACGCTCGCGTAAAAAGCACGACCTTCCGCAAATACACAACGCTAAAGCCCTCTTTTTGCGCTTGTTTTCTTATGCGTGGAAGTATAAGTATATCTTTGCCGTAAGCATCTTTGCGACTGCTGCTTTATCCCTCAGTAATACAGCTTTTTTAGCACTCATCAAAAAAGTGACGGATGAAGGGTTTGTTAGTCAATCCACAGGGTCGGTTTTTGTGCTGCCCATGATGCTATTCACGTTAATGGCGCTACGTGGTGTAGCGGGGTTCATTTCCATGTATAGCATGCGCTGGATAGCACGACGGGTTGTTGAGACACTCAGAAGAGAAGCCTTTGGCCGATTGATGCACATGCCAGTGAGCTTTTTTGATGCCCAATCGACAGGGGTCATGGTGTCCAAGTTAACTTATGATGCGGAACGACTCTCTAGTGTCTGTACGCGGACGGCAATGAACGTGTTGAGGGATGTGTTGACCTTGTTTGGCTTAATCGCCTACATGCTTTACTTGGACTGGAAGCTCACCTTAATCTTTGCCGCTATCGCGCCTTTAATGGTTTTATACTTAAGAAAAACCACACCAAAATTACGCACGAATGCTAAAAAAGTACAATTAGCTGTTGGTGAAATGACCTCTGTCTCTGAAGAAGCGATTTCAGGCCAACGTATCGTCAAAATTTTTGGCGCACAAGATTACGAGAATCAACGGTTCGCAGATGTCGTCATTAACAATAGAAACTTAGAGTTACGCTCTGCACGTATTACCGGTTTGAATAGTTTTGTGATTGAGATATTGGCTGCGCTAGCATTAGCCCTTGTGGTTTATTACGCATTGGGTCGCTCTACGGTTGGTGAATTTGCCGCATTTATTGGTGCTTTATTAATGCTCATTTCGCCAATCAAACACATTGCTGCAGCGAATGAAGATTTTCAAATCGGTTTGGCGGCAGCACAAAGTATGTTTGAAGTGATTGACGCACCAATCGAAACCGATGAAGGTGAGCATGTAGTCAAACAAGTCAAAGGTAAAATCGAATTTAAAAATGTGAGCTTGCGTTATGAGAATGCCAAGCGCTTAGCATTGGATGATTTGAGCTTTACCATAAAGCCAGGAGAGAAGGTGGCTTTAGTCGGCCGCTCAGGTGGGGGGAAAACCTCTTTAGTTAATTTGTTGCCGCGGTTTTATGAGTTGCAGCAGGGTTTAATTATGCTGGATGGCATGGATGTGCGCGCTTTATCACTTAAAGATTTACGTGCACAGTTCTCATTAGTGAGCCAAGATATTATTTTATTCAATGACACCGTTTTTAATAATATTGCCTACGGTGTATTGCGAGATACTAGCGAAGAAGAAGTTATTAATGCAGCTAAAGCGGCAAATGCTTGGGAGTTTATTCAGCAGATGCCTGACGGGCTGCAAAATGAAATAGGGGATAGAGGCGTACGCCTTTCAGGTGGGCAACGCCAGCGGCTTGCCATTGCAAGGGCTATTTTAAAGAATGCACCTATTCTGTTGCTTGATGAAGCAACTTCAGCATTAGATACCGAGTCAGAGCAACATGTGCAAGCGGCATTAGATGTACTGATGCAAAACCGCACCAGCTTGTGATTGCTCACAGGTTGAGCACGGTTGAAAATGCGGACAGAATATTGGTAATGGATAAAGGTAAAATTGTTGAATCGGGTACACATAAGCAGCTATTAAAAGCAAAAGGCTACTACACGAAACTGTACCAAAAAGAGTTTAGCGAATAGCGGAGAGGTGGTCTACATGCATGACCTCATACTACGCGCATGGCAAAATAAAAACGCTTTTTTCTACCTCGTTCTAATTCCCTTGTCTTGGGTGTTTGCGGCAATTTCTGCTTTGCGACATTGGGCATATCGCATTGGCTTGTTACCATCACAAGCACTCGCTGTACCAGTGGTCGTGGTTGGCAATATTAATGTAGGTGGCAGTGGTAAAACGCCTGTTGTTATCTGGTTGGTCGCCGAGCTTAAAAAACATGGGTTTACACCAGGGGTGATTAGCCGAGGGTATGGTGCCAATAATAACCAGCCAGCTAGGGTTCACAAAGACAGCTTAGCGATGGAAGTGGGGGATGAACCACTACTAATTGCACGGCGAAGTAATTGCCCTGTTTGGGTTGGAAAATGTCGAGTAGCTGCAGGTAAGGCATTGCTACAAGCACATCCTGAATGCGATATTATGATTAGCGATGATGGCTTGCAACATTACCACTTGCAGCGTAGCTTAGAGATTGCGGTAGTCGACCGCCAGAGTGTAGGCGCACAATATTTATTGCCTGCTGGCCCCCTACGTGAGCCTCAGGGGCGATTAAATACAGTAGATGCCGTGATATGTAATGGAATCAAAAAACTAGACGGTGCATTTGAAATGCAGTTACAAGGACAAGCGTTTTATAATCTGCTGAAACCAACACAGCAAGTGACGGTAAAGCACTTTAAGGGTAAGTCTGTTAAAGCATTGGCTGGTATTGGTAAACCAGAACGATTTTTTAACACATTGATTAGCTTAGGCTTGGTATTTGAAGGTTTAAGCTTTGAAGACCACCATGCTTTTACTGCCGAAGACTTAGAGTCGATACTCTGTGAAGCCTTGGTGATGACTGAAAAAGATGCGGTGAAATGTCAGCCTTTTGCGAAAGCGCATTATTGGGTGCTGCCCGTTGACGCTAAAATGGACGCAACATTATTACCCATGTTATTAAGTAAATTAAAAGCAGTAACGAAAGAATAGAGGTGCATAAAAGATGGATGCAAAATTATTAGCAATACTCGTTTGCCCTGTGACGAAAGGGCCGTTGATTTACAAAAAAGCACAAAATGAGCTGATTTCTAAATCCGCACGGTTAGCTTATCCAATACGCGATGGCATCCCTGTGTTGTTAGAAGAAGAAGCACGTAAGTTAGACCCAGATGAAAAGGTTGAATAGTGGCCTTTAAAGTCGTGATTCCAGCGCGTTACGCCAGCGCACGCTTGCCAGGGAAGCCTTTGCTAGAAATTGCGGGTAAACCCATGGTGATTAGAGTGGCAGAGCAAGCACATAAAAGCGGTGCAGAGAGCGTCGTCATCGCCACTGACTTTGACAAAATCATGCAAGTGGCAGAAGCGAATAATGTGGAAGCCGTCATGACGCGGGTAGACCATATTTCTGGTACGGATAGGATTGCCGAAGTTGCTCAAAAATTAAACTGGAATGATGATGATATCGTCGTCAACGTACAAGGTGATGAACCCCTCATAGACCCACAGCTGATTCAAGAAGTAGCGCTAACGCTAGCGCATAGCAGAGATGCTGTGATGGCAACTGCCTGTCATGCCATCTATGATGAAGCGGCCATGCTAAACCCTAATGTGGTGAAGGTGGTGATGGATACTGAAGGTAATGCACTATATTTCAGCCGTTCACCAATCCCATACCCAAGAGATGGTGCGCATAAACAAAATATCAAAGCCCACCGCCATATTGGTATTTATGCTTACCACGTTGGCTTTTTAAAACAGTATGCTGAACTTAGTGTGACGGAGTTAGAACAAATCGAAAGCTTAGAGCAGCTAAGAGTCTTGCATCATGGCTATAAAATCGCCGTCACCATCACGGATAACGCGCCAGCTACTGGTGTAGATACGCAAGAGGATTTGGATTATGTGCGAAGCGTGATCGCTTCTCAAGCAACTTAGCGTTTAGCTAGATTGGTGAAGACTCTTGCGGTTTGAATGATTGGTGATGCGGTATAACTAATTAATGCCATGAAACAGGGTCGATGTTATAAAAAGTTTGTAGTTGCTTATATAATTCCGGCAGTCTCTTTTTCATTTGCCCTGGCTTTTCAAAAAAAGATTCACTCGCTACCGCGAAAAACTCAGCGGGTGAAACCGTGCCATACTCATCTAATACCTTATTTTCACCTCGCTTTGCGCGTTCATGCAGTGCGTTGAACTCTTCGCTTAACACCTTGTTCCATTCTCGATAGTGCGAGGCATTTCCAAGCACGGGTAAACCGTTCATATGGCCGCTTTGCTCATCTAATTTATGTGCAAATTCGTGTATCACTACATTGTGACCATCCTCAGCATTGATCGAACCATTACGAACATCTGCCCATGATAAAACAATCGGGCCCCGCACCCATGATTCACCAGCCCGTTTACTAGGCTGTTCAGTGGTTATTAAACCGTCATGTTGTACTTCATGTGCTGTGTACGCATTTGGGTAGATCACGATAGATGAAAACCCAGTGAACCGGCGTTTATTGCCTTGTAACAATAACAAGCAAGCATTCCCTGCCACAACGATACGAATTTCATCGGTAAGCTCAACACCCACATTTCCAATGAACTTTTTTTCATTTAAAAATATATTGATATGACCATGTAATTCTTCGCGCAAGGTTAGTGGTAACTTCGAATAAAGTGTTACATACTTTTGCAGAATAGCAATCCGGCTAGCATCCAATGGTGTTTTAAATAACTTTTCCCTGCGCGCACGGCGTACATGCTTGCGTAGATACCATAACAAAACCATGAAAAAGACTACACTGAATAAAATAAGTAGACGCATAATATTAAATTGAGGGCTCCCGAAGGTAGTCCCGCTTTCTTAATCGACTTGGCGCTATAGTGCCTGGCGAGATTGGTGAAGACCCTTGCGGTTTGAATGAGTGGTTAGGACGATATGTAAGCTTGCTCAAAACTGCTGTAGTCAAGACATCTGAATGGAAGGCAGTACATTGGTGTACGACAAGCGAAGATAACGCAGGCCAGAGCAGTTTTCAAGAAGCGTTAAACAGCCTCTTCGCCAGTTTCGCCTGTTCGAATCCGTAAAGCTTGTTCTACGCTGCTGACGAAAATCTTACCATCGCCGATCTTTCCTGTATGGGCAGATTTCGTAATGGCTTCGATTGCGGAGTCTAATAAGTCATCAGAGATGACGAGCTCTAGTTTTACTTTTGGCAAGAAATCGATGGTGTATTCAGCGCCACGGTATAGCTCTGTATGACCTTTTTGACGGCCAAAACCTTTCACTTCAGTCACGGTTAAGCCGTTGATGCCAATTTCAGATAAGGCTTCGCGGACTTCTTCTAATTTGAATGGTTTAATGATAGCTTCTATTTTTTTCATTTCTCTCTCCCTGAATACTTCATTAAATTGTACTACTAATTAAAGTTTAATTTACAAGTAATTGGATAGCGCCGGTCTTTACCAAAGCCTCTTTGTGTAATTCTCACGCCGATTGGTGCTTGGCGGCGCTTATATTCGTTTCTATCAATTAAGGTGGTGACGCGCTTTACGTCAGCTTGACTATAACCAAGCTGCACAATATCTTCAAGGCTTAAGTCTTCTTCCACGTAGGCCTGCATAATGGCATCTAGTATTTCGTATGGGGGTAAGCTATCTTGATCCGTTTGATCATCACGCAATTCTGCACTCGGCGGGCGTGTGATAATGCGTTCTGGAATTACGGTTGAAATGCGATTGCGGTAATTGGCCAGTTGATACACCAGTGTTTTAGGTACATCTTTGAGTAGAGAGAATCCGCCTGCCATGTCTCCGTATAGGGTGCTGTAACCAACCGCCGTTTCAGATTTGTTGCCTGTGGTGAGCACAATGCTGCCAAATTTGTTTGATAAGGCCATGAGTAGCATGCCGCGAATACGTGCTTGTAAGTTTTCTTCTGTTGTGTCTTCCGCTTTGCCTTTAAATTCTTCATACTTACCTTGGAAAAGTGCTTCGACTTCTTCGCCACGCGCAATGTAGCTACTCACATCAACTTTACGCTTATCGCTAATTTCGTTGTATTTTTGAACGCCAAGGTCATACGCTGCTTTTTGCAGACCAAGTACCGCGTAAAATGCTTCTTTTGCACTTAAAAGTGATTTGCTATCCGCTTTTTTAGCTTTAACCGCTTTTGTTGATTTAGCTACAGTAGTAGATTTAGCTGAAGTAGTCGTTGCTTTCTTAACCATGTGAATTCACCTTAATAAGTAGTTTGTCTATAAGTTTCGATAAATCGCTATCTTGAAACTATCCTAGCAACAGAAATTAGAAACCGCATACTAAAAACCTGTTGGTAACTGCCAATTTTGCTTTTTTAACATTTGGTAAGCCAAACTGCTTTTAAACGCCATCAACAATCGATGTCACACAGAATAGTGATAAAAATTAGAAAGCGCAGACTAAAAAACCGTAAACTTCTTATTATATTTTTCTGCTAAAAAAAAGGTTTAACGTGCGTTCTTATCGATGCCGGCAAAAAAACTCATTACCGGCGTTTAGAAGTAACTTGAGTAACTAGTTATCGCCAGCATCATAAAAATCGGCTTTTTTAGCCTCACCGCCCTTATTATTTTCTTCGTCGCACTTGTCCATATCGCCGCCACAGATCTCACATGTACCACCAAGCCCCAGCGTTGCAATACCCCCGCAAGAGCCTTTTATCGGTTTATTTGAGAAGATCACTCCTATTGCCATTCCAGCGACGACAATTAATAAAAAAGCGAGTGTAAGAAAAAAAACGGCCATCACGAACAATCTCTATGGTTTAAGTAAATACGGCGAAAAGGCATTAGAGTACCAAGTTATATACTCATCTGACACTTCAGCTGCTGTATTGTTGCGCTGAATCACATAAACCGCAAGGTTGAGTTTTTCAGCAAGTAGGCGTGTTTTTTCAAGCCCCGCAACATTTAATGCCGTTGCCCATGCATCGGCCATCATTGCACTGTGGTGAATAACCGTAACCGAAGCGACTCCATGTGTTACAGGCCATCCACTTTCAGGGTTGATTGTATGGGAATAACGCTGCCCTTCATGCTCAAAAAAGTTACGATAATCGCCTGAGGTTGCAACGGATAAATCATTGATGGCTATCACCTCATATACCGAGTTGAGCATTGCTTCGGGCTTTTCTATCGCTACACGCCAAGGTAAATTTTTTTGATTTGAACCCGAAACTTTTATTTCACCACCAATATCGACTAAATAATTATCTAACCCTTTATCCGTTAACCATTTTGCCACTTGGTCAACAGCATAGCCTTTTGCAATAGCCGATAAATCGAGCTTAGTTTGCGCGCGCTTACAAAGCGATTGGCTATCAATATCGAGAAATATATTATTAATATTTGACTGTTTCAAAAGGTTTGCAACTTCTTCACTAGAAGGAAAATCAAAGGTTTGATTTGATGAACCAAAGCCCCAACGATTAACTAACGCCCCAACTAATGGGTTAAATGAAAAATTTGACAAAGAATGAAGATTAACAGCTTGCTGAGTAACCTTAAAAAATTCTTCTGAAATGGTTATGCAAGCACCCACTGCTAGTTGGTTAAAGCGTGATATTTCAGAGCTTGGCATATAGGTCGACATCATCGCGTTAAGTCTGTTTAAAATTGACTCCACGCCCTGTTGCAAAAGCTCTTTACTGTACGTCTTATCTGTTGCAT
>NVTX01000059.1 GCA_002401735.1 Methylophilaceae bacterium
GCCATGGCGATATTAAAGTGTTGGTCGCAACGGATGTTGCTGCACGTGGTATTGATGTACAAGGCATTAGCCATGTGATTAATTATGACTTACCTAAATTTGCAGAAGATTATGTACATCGTATTGGTCGTACTGGTCGTGCTGGCAAAAAAGGAGTTGCCATCGCTTTTGCAACGAATATGGATAGACATGTATTGCGTAAAATTGAGCAATACACAGGCCAACGTCTTGAAGCATCAGTCATTGAAGGCTTTGAACCAAAACGCCCTATTAATATGAATGCACCAGAAGGCAAACGCGGTAAAGGCCGAGGTGGCCGTAATGGCAGTAGTCGTTCTGGTGGCTACAAAGGAAACCGCGACCAGCAGTCACGCGGCAATCGAAATGAAAAAGGTCGCAGCTTTGGTGATCGTGCCGCTGGTGATCGTAATGAAAAAGGTCGTAGCTTTGGTGACCGTGCAGCAGGTGACCGCTCATCGTCTAGCCGCCCACCTAGAGATCGATCTAATAACGACTCACGCAACTATAATGACAGATCAAATGGCCGTAATGAAAACAGAGCCGATGGCAACAAGCAAGCTCGTAACGACAGACAGTCTTCTGAAGTCAATGGTAATAGTGTTAACTATACTAAAGACACTGACATGCAGTTTGCTAAAGAAGTCGCGCGCGGCCTAGGTAACTCACGTAACCAAGGTAACAGCCGTAATGGTAATAATGCGAATAGAGGCTCAGCTAAAATTTCTAACGAGAAGTTTGGTAAACCGCGTCCTCAACGCAGCAACAACCGTAGCCAAGCTAGCGGAAACCCTTCAGGCAACCATTCACCACGACGTCCTAATGCCGATGGCGCTAGACGTTCACGTAACTTTGCGTAATTGAGCTTATGACAGAAGAAAATAAAACAGTAGAAGACTTTAATTCACTTGGCCTTGCAGCACCACTGCTGCAAGCCGTTTCGGATACTGGCTATACAAAACCAACCCCCATTCAAGCCGAGGCAATCCCGCTTGCTTTGAGTGGCGTTGATTTAATGGCTGGCGCCCAAACGGGCACAGGTAAAACAGCAGCATTTACCTTACCTATTTTGCAAAGAATACTACCGCTAGCGAGTACAAGCACCTCTCCTGCTAAGCACCCTGTTCGGGCCTTAATATTGGCGCCGACTCGCGAACTAGCCATTCAGGTTGAAGAAAATGTCAAAACGTATGCTAAACATACGGCCATCCGTAGTTTGGTTGTATTTGGCGGCGTAGACATTAGAAAACAAATGCCACCGTTAAAAGCGGGGGTTGAAGTTTTAGTGGCTACGCCAGGGCGATTACTAGATCATATTGAGCAAAAAACAATTCAGTTAAACCAAGTACAAGTATTGGTATTAGATGAAGCAGACCGCATGCTAGACATGGGCTTTATGCCTGATCTAAAACGTATTTTGGCATTACTCCCTAAGCAACGCCAAACGCTTATGTTCTCTGCAACATTTTCTAAAGAAATCAAAAGACTTTCTGATGAATTTCTAAAAACACCAACATTAATTGAAGTTGCTCGTAGCAATGCGACTTCAGAGAATGTAGAACAAAAAGCCTACGCATCTGCGCAAGCAGATAAACAATCATTACTGATAGAGTTGTTAAAAAAAGAAGGTGACAATCAAGTCATTGTCTTCACAAAAACAAAACTAACTGCCAGCCGATTAAGTCGTGCGTTAATTCGTGAAGGTATTAAAGCAGATGCCATTCATGGTGATAAAAGTCAGCAAGAGCGTATCGCAGCGTTAGAGGCATTCAAGCAAGGTAATATTACTGCACTTGTCGCCACCGATGTAGCCGCGCGTGGTTTGGATATTAATGATTTGCCGATGGTGATTAACTATGAGATCCCGTCAGCTCCAGAAGACTACGTACATCGTATTGGTCGTACTGGACGTGCTGGCGCTAGTGGTGTTGCTATTTCATTAGTTTCATCTGAGGAAGAAAAGTATTTTGTAGAAATTGAAAAGCTGATTAAGAAAAGCATCCCTCGTGAAAAGCTCGCGACAAGCCGCAGACACTCAAATACACCTAGCAGATCACATCAAAAAACAAGCACAAGCACGACTAAACAAAAGCGTCATAGCCATGATCCATGGTTTGATCAACCTTACGTGCCAACGAAGAAAAACGACAGTGCAATGAAAAACACAAATCCAACGATACCAAAAAACCGAAAATCGGCCTTACCCGCATTACTTGGTGGMTTTAAAAAGTAGTCTGYCGCTAGCTACTTTTTAAATAGYTTTTCTAACTCTTTTGGGGTTAAAGGCAATGAATAGAAATAGCCCTGCATTGTTTTACAGCCGCTAGTCGCCAAGATATCACTCTGCTCTTGGCTTTCTACGCCCTCTGCAACGAGCGTCAACTTTAAAGCGCTACTGAGTGCCACAATCGCTTTAATAATCTGGTGGTCTTCTTCACTACTCCCTAGGCCAGAAACAAACGTCTGGTCAATCTTTATTTCATCGACGGCCCAGCGTTTCAAATACAGCAAAGACGAATGCCCCATACCAAAGTCATCCAAAGAAATCTGGAACCCTGAATCTTTAATATATTGCATGTTTTGTTTAACCGTATCGACTTCTTCTAAAAGCACATGTTCAGTRATCTCAATACACAGCAACTTAGGAGCGATTTGATATTTTTCCGTAACCTCTTTCAGCGTCTTGCTTAAAAGATTAGAACGCAAGTGCCGCGGCGAAATGTTAATGGATAAACGGGGCACTTTATACCCAGCATCAAGCCAGCGGCGTAATTGTGCACAACACTCGTCTAGTACAAATTCACCAATTTTATTAATCAATGCTGATTGTTCCGCAACTTTAATAAACTCAAGCGGCGGAATTAAACCCTGCTCAGGATGACGCCATCGTAGCAAAGCCTCTAGGCCTACCAATGCATTGGTTTCATAATCATACTGTGGCTGATATACGAGAAAAAATAATTTTTCTTTTAGCGCATGACGAAGACCTTGCTCCATCTCCACCCATTGGTGCGCAATAAAGTTAAGGCCAGCAGTATAAAACTCAAAGTTATTACGCCCATTTTGTTTCGCTCTATACATGGCTAAGTCAGCGTAAAGCAACAAGGATTGAGGGTCTGTCGTGTCATTAGGGTAAACACTCACCCCAACACTGACTGTGCAATATACCCGTTGATCATGAATCTTAAAAGCTGGTTCGAACGCCTTAATAATCTGCCTTACAATGCGATTACCATCTTGAGGAGAAGCGCCCTCCATCACCATGACAAATTCATCACCCCCTAGTCTACAAAGCAGATCTGTGGATCGAGCACAGGTAGAAATACGTTCCACTGCCTGAACGAGCAACTTATCCCCAGCATCGTGCCCCAACGTATCATTCACCAACTTGAAATAATCTAAATCAAAGAACAGTACCAACACTTGTTTCGACGAGCGTTCTGCTTTAGAAATAGATTCTTCCAACCGCTGTCTAAATAGATTCCGATTGGGCAAGCCTGTTAACTCGTCATGCGTGGCTAAAAACTCTACTCGCCGATTTAATGAGATGGTGTCGCTAACATCACGTCCAACACCTCGGTAACCAATAAAATCACCTAGTGCTGTAAATATCGGTTTACCTGAAACACGCAGATATTGCGTGTTTCCAGCTTCATCGACAAAAAACACCACAACATCTGCAAACTTCTCATGCGATTGCAATAATTTAAGCACTTCATTTGACGTGTGACTATGGCAAGTATTTGGGAAGTCGGACAAGTTAGAAAAGTCAAAACCACTCACCTCTCCACTGACCACCGTAATATTCAGTTGCGCATCAGTTTCCCAGAACCACTCTGCAGAAGCTTCCGCAAAGTCTTTAAAACGCTGCTCACTTTCTAATAACTTAACGTGCTCTTTATCTAWNTCAACAATTTTCTTATCTAGCTTTTTGCTGACAATTTCAGCATGTTGTTTATCTAACTTAGCAGGGGATGCGCGATACAGTCCACGACTCTTATTTGCTTTAGCTGGTTTCTTACTAGGATCCATTACCTCTTTAATGACCGCCAACAATGCATCTATTTCCATCGGCTTAATGAGAAAGGCACTAGCCCCTAGCGACAGAGCAAATCGTTTATCTTTTTCTGACGTATAAGTTGCTGTATAAAAAATTAAAGGAATTTTTTGTAATGATGGATTCTGTTTAACCGCACGACATAAACCATAACCATCCATCTCTGGCATTAAAATATCAGAAATAATCAAATCAACGGTTTGTGTCTCTAAATGGGTTAAAGCATTTAACCCATTTTCAAAAACATCTACTTCATGGCCAGCAGATTGCAACACATCAAGCAATAACTGCCTTGAGTTAACATCATCCTCTGCGATTAGCACTCTCATTTCAATTCACTCTCATTTATTGCTGCTCTTATTTGTTTCATGACGGTCATCGGGTCTATCGGCTTCTCAATATAACTTGTGCAACCAGCCGCTAATAATCTTTCTCTATCCCCAGACATCGCGTAAGAGGTCATTGCAATCACTGGCAAATCTTTACCTAGATGGTCTGCTCGAATACGTTTGATGACTTCAAGACCGTTAATATCTGGTAATTGTATATCTAAAATAATAAAATCAGGAGGATTTGTTAATGCTTGCTTAACCCCTTCCTCCCCAGTCATTGCAAATCGAGTATTGTAACCAGATTTTTCTAAAATAAATCGAATCAATTCTAAGTTATCTTCGTTGTCCTCTATCAATAAAGCGGTTTTTTGCATCACGGCTCCAAGACGCTAGTCATTTGGACCGCTTCTACTTTTGGCATGTGATATGGCAGTGTCACCGTAAAGACACTTCCTTTCCCTACGATACTTTTCACCGCGATATCACCCCCCAAGAGTAGTTTTAAAATACTATGCGTGAGATAAAGCCCAAGCCCTGTCCCTAGCGTTTTTATTTTTAAATGTGAATCAATCCGCTCAAATGGTTTAAATAACTTATTAAGCCCAGCCGTATCAATCCCTATTCCAGTATCTTCAACCGCTACTAGCACACGTTCAGATTCCGTTTTAACAACCACGTGTACATAGCCCTTTTCAGTGTACTTTAGTGCATTACTCACCACATTTAATATTACTTGGAAAAGTCTTTTTCTATCGGTATCAATCACTAGGTCTTTTTGACATTCGATACTAAATGCTAGTTTTTTATCTTTAATTAAATGCTCTACCGTATAGTACACCTCATCAAGCAGCTCTGCGATGTCAACTTGTTCTTCATGTGTTTCTAAAAAACCAGCTTCAATTTTTGAAATATCAATCACATCTGATATCAAAGAAAGCAAGTGTTTGGCAGAAAAATATGCACGGCTCAATTGGTCACTTTGTTTCGCATTCAACTTACCTGACATGCCTTGCAACACAACACCAATAAATCCAATAATTGAATTTAATGGTGTTCGTAATTCATGTGACATTGAAGCCACAAACATAGATTTAATCCGATCAGCAGACTCCGCCGCCTCTCGTGCTCTAATCAAGGAGGCTTCTAGCGCTTTTTTCTGGCTAACATCTTGACCAATAGAAATAATGACAGGGTTTCCTTCTGCGTCTAACTCCATGCTTCTAGAAACAGAAATGTCGACTGTCGTTCCATCGGCACGTCGAATCTTCATGTCCCTCCCTTGTACGGGACTACCTTGCATTACATCAAAAAAATAGTGCTCGTGTTCTTCCACTGTATCTTCTGGGACAAAAAGGCTTTGGTATGTTCTGCCAATGGCATACTCTCGTGAATACCCAGAAACCCTTTCAGCCTCAGGGTTCATCTCTAAAATTTCATTGGCAGCATTCATATATAAAATTGTTACAGGTGCACGTTCAACAAGAAACCTAAACAATTTAGCATTATTTTCAATTAAAGCAGTGCGGTGCTGCACCATACTTTCAAAGCTTTCTTGATGCTCTATTAAGTCGGTTTCTACTTTTTGTCGTTTGTCTAATTCGAAAGCCAGCCTAGCCAAATCGGCAAGAGAACCAACATAACTTTCTTCGTCTAGCCGCCAATGGCGTGTCTCTCCTACATGTTCATGACATAACACACCAATCACTTCATCTTCTTGCCAGATGGTGGCATCTAACATCGCGCCAACATTGTTTTCTGGAAGGTATTCCCCTGAGAATTCATGCGTAATTCGATCAGCACCAGCATCATCGACAGCAACCACACGCGATGCGGTTATCGCTGCGAAATAGGTAGGAAAATCTTCAGCATTTAGTCTTTGTCCATGCGAGTAGCTTTGCGTCTCTAAATCATATAGCGCGTCACACTCTAATGCCTTTTTATCTTCTGAATACAGCCAAACACTCACTCGACCAACATTTAACGTTTCAGCGGACTGTCTGACCAGTTGCCTTAAAAACACTTTTGGACTGGTTTTTTTATTCAGCTGCATTGCCGCCAAGCTGGCCAAACTGGCGCTTTGCTGTTGTAAGCGTCTTTCTGCTTGCAGCAATTCTTCCTGTGCTTCCTCAGTGCTTTTAATGTGCAAGTGCAGTTTATTAACTAAATGTTCTGTTTGCTGCGTTCTTTTTAAGCTTCCAAAGAAATAGGTGCCTATCACATTCAGTATAAATATACCTGTTGCAAAAAACATGGTGTAAGCTTGATTTTGGTAGTGTTGATAACTAAATAAAACAAATAAGAACAAGCCCACTAAACCAATAATAAAAACAATCCTAACAGCTGGTATTTTGGCTAAAAATTTCTCACGGTAATTAAACTGGGTTATCAATGAACTTGTTGATAGTTTAAGCTCAATACTTTTTCTATATTCACGCTCTAAAACAAACAAAGTAATGGTCACTAGGGTTAAGACAAAGAAAATGCTTAACGTAATCTCTAGTTTATAGGCTAGTAGTAGGTGCTGGAATCCAAAGAAGCTTGGTAAAAAAGGACTGTCAAATGTCCATATCTGCATGTTATTTAAAAGCATGCAAAATGAATATTGGAAGAGATTTAGTAAATGGTAGTATTAACAACAAGAGAGCACCTTCCCGGAATGCCTTGTATCTGATTTTTATTTTTGCCTACACTTAACTACTTGATTGTAATAATAGCCAAAATTCCGCCCCATGTATACACGGGTATATCCACTACTTGTTTCGCATAAAGTCTGCTACGCCATGAAGCTGCGTTGCGAGCTTAGTGAGCATAGGCTCTACAATGCCTATTTTATGCATTGCACTAATCATGCAATACATCCACTGGTCGCGCTCTGACTCACCAATTGAGAATGGCATGTGCCTAGCGCGTAACCGAGGATGCCCATAACGTTCCATATAAAGTTGAGGACCCCCTGTCCAGCCAGTTAAGAACATAAATAGCTTTTCTCTCGCTTCTGTTAAGTCTGGCTTATGTATCGCCCTTAGCTCAGCAGCTTTCGGGTCACTATCCATAATGTCATAAAAAGTTTCAACAAGCTCGCGTATCGTTTCTTTACCGTCGGCTTCTCCACCTAGCAGTTCATAAAATGTTGATTTATTCGCGCCGACTTCCTCAATCTTATTAAGCATTATCAGCCTTAGGCTTTACTGCATTTGCAACCATTTTAGCGCGAGCTCTAGCTTCATCAGTACTGTCGCCACTAGCTAATGCGACCCCCATCCGCCGACGCATAAAAGAAACTGGCTTGCCAAATAAGCGAACATCGCTATCAGGCACACTTAAAGCGGCCTCTAAGCCTGTATAAGTTAGGCTTCCACCATCAACCCCACCGTAAATGACAGCACTCGCTCCAGGCTTGTTTAATACAACATCAACAGGCAAGCCCAAAATAGCGCGCGCATGTAATTCGAATTCATTTAAACGTTGACTACACATAGTGACCATCCCTGTATCATGCGGGCGTGGACTCACTTCTGAGAACCATACTTGATCACCCTTTACAAACAACTCAACGCCAAATAAACCCAGTCCACCAAGTGCATCTGTCACAGTCTTAGCTACGTCCTGTGCTGCTTTCAATGCCGATGCAGTCATTGCTTGTGGCTGCCAGCTTTCAACATAATCCCCTTTTTCTTGGCGGTGTCCGATAGGCTCGCAAAAGTAAGTTTGTATGTCTCCATCTGAGTTTTTCGCACGCACTGTTAATAGTGTAATTTCAAAATCAAAATCAATTTGGCCCTCTACGATCACCACGCCTAGGTTCACGCGTCCACCTGTTGCAGCGTGTTCCCATGCGGCTTTAATTTCACTCGCCTGTGTGATTCTTGATTGCCCTTTGCCAGAAGATGACATGGTCGGTTTGATATAACAGGGATAGCCAATACCAGCATCGATACTTGCTGCCAGTTCTGCTTCACTTCTGGCAAATGCATAAGGAGAGGTGGGTAGCTTAAGTGTCTCTGCTGCTAAACGACGTATTCCCTCACGGTTCATCGTTAACTGTACGGCCTTCACTGTTGGAATCACCTTGGAAAGTCCTGCTTGCTCAATGTCTGCCAGCGCATCCGTATTTAATGCTTCTATTTCTGGCACAATAAGATGTGGCTTTTCTTTTTCAACTACCGCTTTTAATGCCGCCGCATCCGTCATATCAATGGTATAAGCCCTGTGCGCGACCTGATGGCCTGGTGCATTCTCGTATCGGTCTACTGCGATAACTTCCACACCCAAACGCTGCAATGCAATGACCACCTCTTTACCAAGTTCACCACTGCCTAGCAGCATTACTTTGGTTGCAGAAGAGGATAAAGGGGTGCCTAAAATGACAGTTTCACGCATGAAAAACTCCTGTGTCGAATGACTGGAATCATACCACGATGGCATCAAGATGCTAAAGGCTGATGCCGTGTTTTTCCATGCGATAACGCATTTTCATGCGCGTAATACCAAGGTGGCGAGCTGCCTTAGAAATATTGTTGTGTGACGTTTCTAGCGCACTAATAAGCATCCCTTTTTCAGCGGCATCTAACGTTGGAACGGCGTTACTGTCATCACCTTGCTGGGAAGCCATTTCAACAGCATAATTAGGTAACGCAAGTCCTTCTGCAGAAATTGTGGGTTGACTACTTAACAGGACTGCGCGACTAATTTGGTGCCTAAGCTCGCGGACATTTCCGGGCCAAGCATAATCTTGAATAGCCTCTACCGCGCTTACACTGAGCGAATGCGTCGTCAACCCATAACGCTTTTCAGTTAAATGCATAAAGTGTTTGGCAAGCTGCACTGCGTCACCAACACGCTCACGCAGTGCTGGCATGGTAAGGCTCAACACATTCAATCTAAAATATAAGTCTGAGCGAAACTGCCCTGTATTCGACATCTGATGCAAATTTCGATTAGTTGCAGCAATAATTCTTGCAGGGACATGTCGTTCCTTTGTGGAGCCTAAACGGCGAACAACACGCCGCTCAAGCACATTAAGCAGTTTAGCTTGTAACGCAAAAGGAATTTCACCGATTTCATCTAGAAATAGCGTTCCGTCCTCAGCCGATTCAATCAACCCAGGCCTACTGGTTACCGCATTCGTAAAAGCACCCTTTTCATGACCAAAAAGCTCACTCTCGATAAGTTCTGCTGGCAGTGAAGCACAATCAACATGGACAAAAGGTTTCTCTTTTTTTGCGCAGGTTAAATGCAACATCCGTGCAGCGACATCTTTCCCTGTACCAGTTTCACCTGAAATCAATACCGTTGGTGGGATCGCGTCAATTAAATGCCCCAATTGTGCAATGCGATCAATTTGCATACGGACACTTTGCATTGCGGGACTGTCACCTAATAGCTGAACGCTATCACTAGCATGCGTGTTCCGCTGTTTAGCGTAGTCGAGACTAGTTTGCAGTTCAAAAGCTTTCTCATTCTTTTTAATGACTAATAATAGCTCTTCTAAATCAATTGGTTTTTTTAAATAGTCGTCAGCGCCAAGCTTCATCGCTTGTACGGCATCGGCCACTTCACCATAGGCTGTCATGACGATTACTTTAATGTTCTTATCGACAAGCTCGGCAATTAAATCTAAGCCATTACCATCTGGCAAACGCATATCTAACAACACTAAGTCAGGCAAAAATTGCTTAGCCAATGCACGTGCATCGGCCAAGTTTTCTGCACACTCACAATCAAAGCCTGCCTTCTTTAAATGTTTGGCTACCGCGCGCGCAAACAGCGCTTCATCCTCAACAATAAGTATCTTATTACTGAGAACATCATTGATGCGCTGAATGTTTGTTTGCGGCAATCCTGTCAATTAACTTTCTCTATTAATAACCTCTGATATTTAATTGTTACTTCTTCCCACCAAATGCATAACGTAGACCAACCCAGCCAGCCAATGGTGCGCCTGGTGAAACTAAGAATGAAAACTCGTCCTCTCCCCCATCGAAAGCACCATTTTCATCAAAGAAATTTTCACCTAACATCCCGGCACTATAATATTCTTTATCAAAAATATTATTCACACGTCCGAATAGCTGCCAACCAGTATTGCCAAAGGTATACCGTGTATCTAAATTCACAATCGTATAGCCATTAACTTTAGCACCCTCACCTTGATGTTTATTGTTTTCGTTTCCAAATGAAAATTGGTCAGAGAAAGCAACAATATTCGTCCCTATGGCCCAATTTGGTAGTGCTTGCCACTCGCCACGGAATTTAAATTGGTGCTTAGGAATCCCTGCTAGGTAATCTCCTTTAGACACTTGAATTTCATCACCTATCGCACTAGAGTTTACTTCGCTTGCGATTTTAAATGGTGACTGATAAGTTGCATTTACATAGCTATAGCCAACATGCCATTTAAATGCTGAACTCAACTGACCATTCACACCTATATCCAAGCCTTGCCGGCGTGTTTTACCAACATTCAAAAAGTTACCCGCACCCGTACCTGGGTTAGATGAAATAAACTGAATATCATCTGTATTTTGTGATCGGTAAATACTAGCGCTATATCCAATGTTACCGGCTAGCTTGCCGCGTACACCTGCTTCAAATGTTTTAGAAACAAACCCTAAACAGCTTAATGCATTGCAACTTGTAGCTTATAAAGCCGAACAAAACAAAGACTTTTTCTTGGCTAAACGTATTTATGAGAAAATAGCTAAATTAAGACCCAATGCAGCCCAATCGTATCGTGATTTGGCACTTATATATCAAGAGACAGGTTATTACCAAAAGGCATTAGAGATCTATAAGAATATTCAAAATAATAAAT
>NVTX01000060.1 GCA_002401735.1 Methylophilaceae bacterium
GGTATGGWRWAYTANTASNTGCTGGTCGTGCTGGTGATCCTCCCGCGATTTCATTGGCGTCAAGATTGCGCGAAATAGGGCTGCCCGCGGCACGGTTAAAGACAGGCACACCGCCGCGAATAGATGGCCGCACTATTGACTATAGCGTGATGGCTGAGCAGCCAGGTGACACCCCGCTGCCGGTGTTTTCTTTCTTGGGGAGTGCTTCCCAGCACCCTGCCCAGCTTTCGTGCTGGATTACCCATACAAACGAAGGGACGCACGATGTGATTCGTGCCGGCTTAGATCGCTCGCCGATGTATACCGGTGTGATTGAAGGCGTTGGGCCGCGATACTGCCCTAGCATCGAAGATAAAATTCAYCGCTTTGCTGATAGAGACTCGCATCAGATATTCTTGGAGCCAGAAGGTTTGGACACGCATGAGGTTTATCCAAACGGCATTTCAACAAGTTTGCCGTTTGATGTGCAGTTGGATTTGGTACGCACTATCAAGGGTTTGGAGAATGCGCATATTTTACGCCCAGGTTATGCGATCGAATATGATTATTATGATCCGCGTGGTTTAAAAAGCTCATTAGAAACAAAAGCGATTCAAGGTTTGTTTTTTGCGGGGCAAATTAACGGGACGACAGGTTATGAGGAGGCGGCGGCTCAGGGCTTGTTGGCCGGTGCTAATGCTGCGTTATATACACAGGAAAAAGAAAGCTGGTGCCCCGCTCGTGATGAGGCTTATCTGGGTGTGTTGGTGGATGATCTGATTACCACCGGTGTGACGGAGCCGTACCGTATGTTTACTAGTCGCGCTGAGTATCGGTTGCAGCTGCGTGAAGATAATGCAGATATGCGCCTCACGGAGATGGGTCGGAAGCTGGGTTTGGTGGATGATGTGCGTTGGGAGGTGTTTAGTCGCAAGCAAGAGGCGGTGGCACTTGAGCAGGAGCGACTGAAGAAAACGTATGTGCAACCCGCGAATGTTTCACGTGAAACACAGCGGGCTGTTTTGGGTAAGGTTTTGGATCATGAATATAGCTTGTTTGAGTTGTTGCGTCGGCCAGAAGTGAGWTATGAAGGCCTGTTGGACTTGATTCCAACATCAGAGATGCTGCCGGATGATGTTAAAGAGCAGGTTGAAATAGCGGCTAAATACCAAGGTTATATTGATCGGCAGAGAAGTGAGATTGCCAAGCAAAAAAACAGTGAGGATATTAAGCTTGGTGATCGAATTGATTATGAAAAAGTRCATGGGTTGAGTATAGAAGCACGTCAAAAGCTGRCTGAACACAAGCCGGAAACCATTGGTCAGGCTGGTCGAATTTCTGGCATCACGCCCGCCACCATTTCCATATTGTTGGTTTATATTAAGCGTAAGCATAAAAAAGAGTTCGGACAAAAAAACATTGAAGCAGTATGAATGATTTGGCTGAAAAACTGGCTGTTGGTGTTGCCGAAATGGGTTTGCAGGTGTCGTCTGAAACGCAGCAGGCGCTGTTGCGTTATTTGGCGCTGTTGGAAAAATGGAATAAAGTTTATAACTTAACGGCGGTACGCAACCCGATGGATATGGTTACTTTGCATCTGTTGGATAGTTTGAGTGTTTTGCCATATATAAAGTGTCAAAACTTACTGGATGTTGGCAGTGGTGGCGGTTTGCCAGGTATTGTGTTGGCAATATGTTTGCCTGGTTTGCAGGTAACTACCATTGATACCGTACAGAAAAAAGCTATTTTTATGCGTCAGGTTAAGGGTGAGCTTGGTTTGGAGAATTTAGAGGTGGTGCATGCGCGTGTAGAGCGCTATGTACCTGCACAGAAGTTTGAGGTTGTTGTTTCTCGTGCTTTTTCAGAGGTTAGTTTGTTTGTTCGGCTGACAGAGCACTTGCTGAAAGAGAAGGGTCGTTGGTTTGCGATGAAGGGTGTGTCGCCGGAACGGGAGTTGGAGGGGTTGGATATTGCAAACAGCAATATTTATCCATTATCAGTAGCAGGGTTGGATGCAAAACGTCATTTGATCGTCTTTGAAAAACCATGAAGTGAAAAATAGCTTATGAAAATATTAGCAATTACGAATCAAAAAGGTGGTGTAGGCAAGACCACGACCTGTGTTAATTTGGCGGCAAGCTTGGCTGCGAAAAAGAAGAAAGTGCTGTTGGTGGATTTGGACCCGCAAGGGAATGCAAGTACAGGTAGTGGCATTGATAAGGCGCGCCTTAAGAAAAGTATTTATCATGTGTTGATTGGTGATAAGACATTGCGGGAAGTGATTGTAAAAAGCGAAAAAGGTGGTTTTGATGTTGCGCCCTCCAATCGAGAGCTGGCTGGTGCAGAAGTTGAGTTGGTGAATGAAATAGCACGTGAGACAAGATTAAAAAAAGCCTTATCAACGATTAATGGTTACGACTATATATTGTTGGACTGCCCCCCTGCCCTCAATTTGGTGACTGTTAACGCGCTAACGGCTGCAAATGCGGTCATGATTCCCATGCAGTGTGAATATTATGCATTAGAAGGTTTGTCGGATTTGGTGAATACGATTAAGAAGGTGCGTGCGCATCTGAATTCGACATTAGAGATAGAAGGTTTGCTGCGCACAATGTTTGATACACGGAATATGCTTGGTCAGCAGGTGTCCGCACAATTGGTGAGTCATTTTGGCGACAAAGTTTATAAGACGGTTATTCCGCGTAATATTCGCTTGGCAGAAGCGCCTAGTTATGGGTTACCYGTGCTGATTTATGATAARTCTTCAAAAGGTGCGGTCGCATATTTGGCGTTAGCCAAAGAAATAATTTCAAGAAATAAATCAATAAAATCAAATRCTTAAARNGTTAAARGGAAYRTTTCATGGCAAAACATAAGGGATTGGGCCGCGGTTTGGATGCATTGTTGGCAGGTGATATAGAGACTGCTAGTGATGGCGATGGCTTGCGCATGTTGCGTGTTGGTCAGATGCAGCCTGGTAAATATCAGCCGCGGTCGCACATGGATGCTACGGCGCTGCAAACGTTAGCGGATTCGATTAAAAGCCAGGGTATTATGCAGCCTATTTTGGTTAGAGAAGTGGCGTCTGAAAAATACGAAATTATTGCAGGTGAGCGTCGTTGGCGTGCGAGCCAGATGGCAGGATTAGCAGAAGTGCCGGTGTTAGTTCGTGAAATTGAAGACGAATCCGCGCTAGAAATGGCATTAATCGAAAATATTCAGCGTGAAAACCTTAATCCATTAGAGGAGGCGTTGGGTATTAAGCGTTTGATTGATGAATTTGCTATGACACACGAAAAAGCTGCAAATGCAGTGGGTAGATCGCGCGTTGCGGTTTCTAATTTGCTACGATTGCTGACATTGGCAGATGGTGTGCAGRTCATGGTAATGGAAAATAAGCTTGATATGGGGCATGCTCGTGCTTTGGTTGGTTTGGATGCGGTCCAACAAGTCATGCTGGCGAATAAAATAGTGCAGCAAGATTTGTCTGTGCGTGAGGTTGAGAATTTGGTTAAAAAAGTTGGGCTTGAAACGAAGCCGAACAGTCAGAAAAAGCCTGTGAATCATGACGTTTTAGCTTTGCAGACGGCATTGAGTGAAAGGCTTGGGACAGGCGTGAGTATCTCGGCCAAGGCAAGCGGTGCGGGGACATTGAAAATTAATTATAGTAATTTAGATCAACTAGACGCGCTTATTAAAGTCATTTCGCGCTAAGTGCTTATTTAATAAGCAGCAATAGCTCTATTAGTGCTTGACTAAAGCTGCGTATTAATTCAAAATCGCTGGCTTGCTAAAAAGCCAATTTAAATTTAACTGCTTTTAGTGAATTTGAAAAATGAATGATAAAAATACTGGCTTATCGGCAGACAACGTTTTTAGTAGGATGTTACGTTTACAGGTGCTTGCAACAGTGGCTGTGGCGATCATTGCCTACGTAATTTCTGGAAAGCACGCAAGTCTATCAGCGATAGCTGGGGGATTGTCCGTAGCTTTGGCGGCATTTATTGCTTCTAAAGTGGCGATGAGTAAAAAGAAGGATGCAGCATCAGTATTAGGTAGTATGTTGAAAGCAGAATTGATCAAAATAATATTGATTGTTTTGTTTTTATACTTAACTATTAGCGGATACAAGGCGTTGGTGCCATGGGCACTGATAGTAGGCTTGGCTGCAGCGGCAATTATTTCCGGCGCAGCAATTAGTAAACAAAACGATAATTTAAATTAAGATCATTATGGCGACAGAACATACAACAGAACACGTAGYAGAACATTCGGGTGAAATGACGACCGCAAGTGATTATATTAATCATCATTTGAAGTTTAATGAGCAGCCTGTTGGCGCCGGTGGTGACAGTTTCTGGAATGTGATTCATTTCGATATGTTTATCATTTCATTGGTGCTAGGCATCATGGTGGCCGGTGCTGTTTGGTTGGTTGCACGTAAAGCCCATGCCGGCGTCCCAAGTAAAACACAGGCGTTTGTTGAGCTCCTTTTTGATTTTGTGGATGGCCAAGTAAAAGGCATGTTTCATGGTGATCGTCATGCGTTTATTGCGCCAACAGCACTCACCATCTTTTTATGGGTGTTGGCCATGAATATGATGGATTTACTGCCGATTGATATATTTGCCAAAGTGATTCAATGGGTGTCAGGTAATGAGCATATTGCTTTTAGACCTTTGCCGACAGCTGACGTGAACACCACGTTTGCACTCGCCCTATCGGTTTGGATATTAATGATCTTTTTCTCTATTAAATCTAAAGGGTTGGGTGGCTGGATACTTGAAGTCTTTGGCGCACCATTTGGTTTGCCAAAGCTGTTTAAACCAAAAAGCGCCATGGGCTTTATTGGTTTGTTAGCAAGCCCTTTGTTGCTGCTAGCAAACTTTATGTTCAATATGATTGAATATATTTCAAAACCACTATCACACTCTATGCGTCTATTTGGTAACTTGTACGCCAGTGAGGTGATCTTTTTGTTAATCGGTTTATTAGCAGCAACGGGTATTTTTGGTATGTTCGGTGCAGTGATTTTAGGTGCTGTTTGGGCCATATTTCATATTTTAGTGGTGCCACTACAGGCATTTATTTTCATGATGATGACCGTTGTGTATTTATCAATGGCGCATGAAAGTCATTAAATAGTTTAAAGAAGTCGTAATTTTTTAATTTAATTAGTCATAATTTTCACGAAAGAGGGTAATAAAATGGAAGCATTAGCAATGGTTCAGGCTTACACAGCAATCGGCATTGGCCTTATGGTCGGCATTGGTGCAGCAGGCGCTTGTATTGGTATTGGTAACATGTGTTCAAGCTTTTTGGATGGCGCTGCGCGTCAACCAGAAATGATTCCTGAGTTGCAAGGTAAAGTATTCTTGCTATTAGGTTTGATTGACGCGTCATTCATTATTGCTGTTGGTGTGGCACTATTGTTTGCATTCGCAAACCCATTATTAAGCGCACTAGCGTAATTTTTAGGATTGCTTAGCATGATTGGGTTGGTCGAGGGATTAACCCAAATGTTTAAGTTTTAAAACTTGGAGCAAACATGAATTTTAATTTAACGCTCATTGCACAGGCAATAACGTTTGCGATACTGATTATGGTCATCGTCAAATTTGTTTGGCCGCCTTTATTAAATGCGATTGAAACACGTCAAAAAGAAATTGCAGATGGCTTAGCAGCAGCTCAAGAAGGTAAAAGCTCTTTAGAAACTGCGGCAAAAAAATCAGAAGCAACGCTGAATGAGGCGAAACAAAAAGCAAATGAAATTATTGGGCAAGCAGAAAAGCGTGCTAGCGAAATAGTTGACGAAGCCAAAGGCACTGCAAAGTCTGAAGGTGAGCGCATTCTTGAAAGTGCGCGATCAGAGATTGAGCAAGAGGTAAACCGTGCTAAAGAAGGTTTGCGTGCTCAAGTATCAATCCTTGCGGTAGCTGGTGCTGAAAAAATATTGCGTAAAGAAATTGATGCAAAAGCACATACAGCGATTCTTTCTAAACTAGCGGCGGAGCTATAATCGATGGCTGAAATTTCAACCATAGCAAGGCCGTATGCTGTAGCAGCTTTTACGCTTGCTAAAGAAAAGAAAGCGCTCGCTAAATGGTCAGATATGTTGGCTTTAGCMAGTGCGGTTAGCCGTGATGAAAAACTGAATGCTTTTATTCAAGATCCAAAAGTAGATGCACAGGTGTTGCAGGATGTTTTCTTGAAGGTATGCGGTAAAAAATTAGACGTAAACGGTCAAAACCTCATTAAAGTTTTGGTCGAGTATAAGCGTTTATCTGTTTTACCTGCGATTAGCAGTGCTTTTGAAGAATTGAAGGCGGCAGATGAAGGCACGCTAGAGGCGCAGATTGTCGCAGCGGCGAAGCCAACTGCAACAATGACTAAAAACATAGTGAAGAAACTAGAAGCTAAGTTTGGCAAGAAAGTGTCAGCCAGTGTTGTTGTGGATCCAGAAATTATTGGTGGTATGAAGATCATTGTGGGTGACTCAGTGATCGATGYATCCGTTAAAGGTCAGTTACAAAATTTAGCTTATTCGCTATCAGCGTAAGCAAGCGATAAAAACTTTAGGAGTTTAGTAATGCAATTATCTACATCAGAAATCAGTGAACTGATTAAAAGCAGATTAGAAAACTTTGAGGTAAGCAATGAAGCGCGTACTCAAGGTACTGTTATCTCGGTAACTGACGGTATTGTACGTATCCATGGTCTTTCAAACGTCATGTCAGGCGAAATGATTGAATTCCCAGGGAATACATATGGTTTGGCACTTAACCTTGAGCGTGATTCAGTTGGCGCAGTCGTGTTGGGTGATTATGAGCATATTACTGAAGGCGACATCTGTAAATGTACAGGTCGTATTTTAGAAGTGCCAGTCGGCCCAGAATTGATTGGTCGTGTTGTAAATGCGCTGGGTCAGCCAATTGATGGCAAAGGTCCAGTTAAAGCAAAATTGACAGATAAAATTGAAAAAGTTGCGCCAGGTGTGATTGATCGTAAATCAGTATCACAGCCAGTGCAAACGGGGTTGAAGGCTATTGACGCAATGGTGCCAATTGGCCGTGGTCAGCGTGAATTGATTATTGGTGATCGTCAAACGGGTAAAACAGCAGTTGCCGTTGATGCGATTATTAACCAAAAAGGTCAAAACATGACCTGTGTTTATGTTGCTATTGGTCAAAAAGCTTCAACGGTTGCTACCGTTGTGCGTAAGTTGGAAGAAAGCGGTGCAATGGCTTACACCATTGTTGTTGTTGCGACAGCTTCKGATTCKGCSGCYYTRCAATTCTTAGCACCATATGCTGGTTGYACGATGGGTGARTACTTCCGCGATCGCGGTGAAGATTCRTTAATTGTCTATGATGATTTGACTAAACAAGCGATTGCTTACCGTCAAATTTCATTGCTATTGCGCCGTCCACCAGGCCGTGAAGCTTATCCAGGTGATGTTTTCTATATTCACTCACGTTTGTTAGAGCGTTCAGCGCGTGTTAACGAAAAATATGTTGAGAAATTTACCAAAGGTAAAGTAAAAGGTAAAACAGGTTCATTAACTGCATTACCAATTATTGAAACAGCTGCAGGCGATGTTTCTGCATTCGTTCCAACCAATGTGATTTCAATTACCGACGGTCAAATTTTCTTAGAAACTGACTTGTTTAATGCGGGTATTCGCCCAGCGATTAACGCCGGTATTTCCGTATCTCGTGTGGGTGGTGCAGCACAAACTAAAGTGATTAAGAAACTAGGTGGCGGTGTGCGTTTGGCATTAGCGCAATATCGTGAATTAGCAGCTTTCGCGCAGTTTGCTTCTGATCTTGATGAAGCAACACGTAAGCAGTTAGATCGTGGTCGTATGTTTACTGAGTTAATGAAACAAGCGCAATACTCACCATTGAGTGTATCTAATATGGCAATTACATTGTTAGCTGCTAATAAAGGTTACTTCGATGAAGTGCCAACAGAAAAAGTACTCGCATTTGAAGGTGCTTTGCATGGCTATATGAAATCTAAGTATAAAAAAMTGATGAATGCGATTGAGAAAAATAAAGCGTTGAGTGCTGATGATGAAAAAGCAGTTGAAGATGCTATTAAAGACTTTAAAGCAACAAACGCATATTAATCTCTAGAAAATTAGGACACTTAACATGGCTGGTAGTAAAGAGATTAGAACCAAGATTAAGTCGGTAGAAAATACCCGCAAAATCACAAAAGCAATGGAAATGGTTGCTGCTTCTAAAATGCGCAAAGCGCAGGAAAGAATGCGTGCATCACGCCCTTATGCTGAAAAAATTCGTACTGTTGCGGCTCACCTTTCATATACACAACCTGAATATAAGCATCCGTTTTTAATTAAACGTGATGTGGTAAAAAATGTTGGTTTGATTGTCGTGAGTTCTGATAAAGGACTATGTGGTGGTTTGAATACCAATATGTTGCGATTATCTGTTAACCAAATGAAAACTTGGGAGACAGAAGGCAAAGGCATTAAAGTGAGCGCCTTTGGTAATAAAGGATTGAGTTTTATGACCCGCTTTGGTGCAGATATTCAATCTAACGTGACAGGGTTGGGTGATGTACCACATTTGGAAACATTAATTGGTTCCATTAAAGTGATGTTAAGTGCTTTTGAAGCAGGAGAAATAGATCAGCTATTTATCTGCTATACCAAATTTATTAACACCATGAAGCAAGAGCCGGTAATGGAGCAATTATTACCGTTGGCAGGTGACAAAATGGGCAGTCCAGAAGGTAGTTGGGCTTATATCTATGAGCCTGAGCCTGAGCCAGTGATTGACCAGTTAATGACGCGTTATATTGAGTCATTAATTTATAGTGCAGTAGCGGAAAACATGGCATCAGAGCAATCATCTCGCATGGTTGCAATGAAGTCTGCATCTGATAATGCAGAAACAGTGATTGATGACTTGAAACTTGTTTATAACAAGGCACGTCAAGCAGCAATTACTAAAGAGATTTCAGAAATTGTTGGCGGCGCAGCAGCAATTTCTAATTAAGATTTTATTTATAAAGTATCTGACTAAATATTGAGTTAGGAAAAAAGATGGCAAAAGCAAATCAAGCAGTGGTAGGTAAAGTAGTTCAATGTATTGGCGCGGTTGTGGACGTTGAGTTCCCACGTGACAATATGCCAAAAGTATATGATGCATTGATTATTGACGATAAATCTTCTCAAGCTGAGAAGGGTTTAACATTAGAAGTGCAACAGCAAATAGGTGACGGCATTGTACGAACCATTGCAATGGGCTCATCTGATGGCTTGGCCCGTGGAACAAGATTCAAAGCAACTGGCTCACAAATTACTGTGCCAGTGGGCATTGGTACATTAGGCCGTATTATGGATGTATTGGGTCGTCCGATTGATGAAGTGGGACCAATCGATTGTGAAGAGCGTCGCTCAATTCATCAAAAAGCCCCTGCTTTCGAAGAGCTTTCCCCTTCTGTCGATTTGTTAGAAACAGGCATTAAAGTGATTGACTTGGTTTGCCCATTTGCTAAAGGCGGTAAAGTGGGTTTGTTCGGTGGTGCTGGTGTTGGTAAAACCGTTAATATGCTAGAGCTTATTAACAATATTGCTAAACAGCACTCAGGTTTGTCAGTATTTGCGGGTGTTGGTGAGCGTACACGTGAAGGTAATGACTTCTACCATGAAATGGCAGAAGCTGGCGTGATTAAGCTTGATGACATGAAAGAATCAAAAGTAGCCATGGTGTTCGGTCAAATGAATGAGCCGCCTGGTAACCGTTTACGTGTAGCGCTTTCTGGTTTAACCATGGCAGAAAAATTCCGTGATGAAGGCCGCGATGTATTGTTCTTTATTGATAATATTTATCGTTACACATTGGCAGGTACAGAAGTATCAGCATTGTTAGGCCGTATGCCTTCAGCTGTGGGTTACCAACCTACCCTAGCGGATGAGATGGGTAAATTACAAGAACGTATTACTTCTACGAAATCAGGTTCTATTACTTCTATCCAGGCAGTTTATGTGCCAGCGGATGACTTGACCGATCCATCTCCAGCAACAACGTTCCAACATTTGGATTCAACTGTTGTGTTGTCACGTGACATTGCTTCTCTTGGTATCTACCCTGCTGTGGACCCGCTTGATTCATCATCACGTCAATTAGACCCGTTGGTTGTTGGTGAAGAGCATTATGAAGTCGCTCGTGGTGTGCAGAAAACATTACAGCGCTATAAAGAGCTACGTGACATTATTGCAATTTTGGGCATGGATGAGTTGGCGCCAGAGGATAAATTAGCTGTGGGCCGTGCACGTAAGATWCAGCGTTTCTTATCACAACCTTTCCATGTGGCTGAGATCTTTACAGGCGCACCGGGTAAATATGTGCCATTAAAAGAAACGATTAAAGGCTTTAAAGCAATTGTTGCTGGTGAGTATGATCACTTGCCAGAGCAAGCTTTCTATATGGTTGGTAACATTGAAGAGGCTGTTGAAAAAGCCAAAACTTTATAATTGAGAATTAGACAATGGTAAATACAGTTCGTGTTGATGTAGTAAGCGCAGAAGAAGAAATTTTTTCAGGTGATGCTGAGTTCATCGTAGCACCAGCTTCGGCGGGTGAAGTGGGTGTTTTTCCGCATCACGCGCCAATGATTACGACGATTAAACCAGGTGCTTTACGTATTAAATTACCAGACACAGCAGAGGAGACGTTAATTTTCATCTCTGGTGGCATGTTAGAAGTACAGCCGGGTTTAGTGACCGTTTTGGCAGATACCGCGATACGTGGTGCTGATTTGGATGAAGCTAAAGCGATTGCCGTCTGCGCGTCTGCGGATTTTGGTATTCCGGTATTTGATCTAGATTCATTAGATCTGGAAATGGCGGCGACCAAGCTAGTTGGCGAAAAACTAATCCGCAAACACCATTCACTACCTCTCTATAAAAGAGGCCAACGCCTCTATGTTGCGGTATCCGATCCGACGAATTTCCAGGGTCTCGACGAAATAAAGTTCAATGTCGGCCTGTCAACAGAAGCCATTCTGGTTGAAGAAGACA
>NVTX01000061.1 GCA_002401735.1 Methylophilaceae bacterium
TGTGATCATGGATGGCGCGCCCGAAAATGGCGGGCGTAACATTGGTATGCGCCCGATGGAAATGCTGTTGATTGGTATGGGTGGTTGCACCTCTTTTGATGTGGTGACGATTCTTAAGAAAYCACGACAGGCGGTGGTTGATTGCGTGGCTGAGATTGACGCCACCCGATCGGATGAAGTGCCTAAAGTGTTTACTAAAATCCATATCCATTTTGTGGTGACAGGCAATGATTTAAATGCTGCGCAAGTGGCAAGAGCCGTAAAATTGTCGGCCGAAAAATATTGCTCTGCGTCCATTATGCTGGGTAAAAGTGTAGAGATTACGCATGGGCATGAAATTAAAATCATTGAGGTGGCTGGATAATGAATCAACCGAAAGGCATGGTAGGTATACGCCATGTTGCTTTGTTTGTTAAAGAGCTGGAAGTGGCAGTCGACTTCTATACGCAAGTGATGGGGATGCGCATTGAATGGCAGCCTGATGCAGATAATGTGTATCTAACGAACGATGGTGATGTCTATGCTTTGCATCGTGTTGATTACACGCCTAGCGCAGATCAACGTTTGGATCATATTGGATTCGTACTTGATAGCTTAGAAGCGGTTGATGATTGGTACGACTACTTTGTAAAGCAAGGGGTGCGTATCACTGAGAAACCTAAAACCCACCGGGATGGTGCACGCGGATTTTATTGCTTAGATGCTGTTGGGCATTTGTTAGAGCTAATCTATCACCCGCCAATCGCTAAAACTTTACAACGCTAGGTTTAAGGCGCGATTACTTTTACCGTTAGCGGTGCTTTGTTTTGAATGATAGCGACCAAGCGATCAATGTTGGGATGTTTGCCTGGGTTGGCTTCGGCATCTGCCGTGTGCTCACAGTACAGAGATAACCCCTCAGTTGCGGCTTCGACACTAATGCTGCCAAACGTTTTGTAAAGGTAATTAAACATTTTGATAGAGCCTGTACTGCCCGGTTTATTCTCAATCACGCCTGCTGATGTGCCGTTTCCAAAGGAAAGTTCTATCCGTTGAATATTGTCGGCATCGCCTAGCTTTGGTAATACATCACTAAATTTCTGCATCTTTTGTTTTATATCCTTTAAACGTAATAGGCCGTGCTGGTCATTATTTTTGAAGAAATCTTCATGACCGTTTTAATTGTTTTTGGTAGCTCTGCTCCACCTAGATCAATCGCTACTTGCGCATGCGACATTTCGTCCGTGTGCATTTGTTCAAGAATAGCTCTTGTTTTCATATCTTCCGCAGGAATCTTTTCCAAATGACTAGAGAGGTGAGTACTGACTTGTTGTTCAGTTTCTGCCAAAAACCCCAAGTTCCATTTGTCACCAATGGCGCCAGCAACAGCGCCTAAGGTAAAGCTACCGATATACCAGATAGGGTTGAGCAAACTTTTTCTACCGCCAAGTTCTTTAATGCGCGACTCGCACCAAGCAAGGTGGTCGGTTTCTTCATCTGCTGCATGTTGCAGTGATTTTACAATGGTTGGGTTCCTTGAGGTGAAAGCCTGCCCGCTATATAACGCTTGTGCACAGATTTCTCCCACATGATTCACACGCATTAGCGCAACTACTTTTTGTTTCTGATCATCAGCAAGGGACTCTTCAATATCGGCATCTGGATGCACGCGCGTAGCTCTCGCCTCCGTAAATACCGTGCGTAATGCGGTATCAAATGTATTAATCAAGTTATCAATTAGCATGGGGAGAGTTTAATTTAATTTGCCATTAAAGTAACGAGTTTATCGGTTTTAAGTCACAAAAAACCCCACGGAGACACTCTCTGTGGGGCTGGTAGTGGTTAGGAGAAGTTACTTGTTAAGTGCTGCTTCTACTTTTTCTTCCGGCATTGTTTCAACTGGTAATCCTTTGAGTACATTCATCGCTTGCACAAATTGGATGTCGTCTTTAGAGGTTGGCTCAATAGGCCCTTTCGGCTCAGCAAACTTTGCTTCTTTGGCTTTTTTAAGGGCGGCGGCTTTTTTCTTATCGGCTTCTTTAGCTAATTTCTTAGCCTCCGTTTTTTTAGCATCCTCATCTGTTGGGTTAGATAAGTGACCTTTTAAATCTGCTTCATGAATATTGTAGGATTGATCAGAACCATCGCTGACTTTAATATCAGGCTCAATGCCTTTTGCTTGAATGGAGCGACCCATCGGCGTGAAATAACGCGCCGTGGTGAGTTTGATTGCACTACCGTTGTTCAATGGCAGTATGGTTTGTACAGAACCTTTACCAAAGCTTGTGACGCCTAAAATAGTGGCACGTTTGTGGTCTTGTAATGCACCAGCAACAATCTCAGATGCGGATGCTGAACCGGCATTCAATAAAACGACCATCGGTGTACTCTTGTAGTCTTCAGGCACATTGATTAAATAGTCTGATTTTCCGCGGCGCGCATAGTCTCTAGGGTTTGCTTTTAATTGCATGATAGAGTCTTCTACACGCCCCTCGGTATATACAATCAGTTTGTCTTTAGGTAAGAATGCAGCAGAAA
The DNA here is from genome assembly GCA_002401735.1 of Methylophilaceae bacterium. GTDB lineage: Bacteria > Pseudomonadota > Gammaproteobacteria > Burkholderiales > Methylophilaceae. The sequence goes on from NVTX01000061.1 coordinate 2,518, forward strand.
CGCCTACTGCAGCATCTAGTAACCCACCTGGGTTATTACGTAAATCAAGGATTAAACCTTTGAAGGGTCCTTCATTTTGTTTTTGTAGTGAAATCAATGCTTTTGCTAAATCCTCACCGGTATGTTCTTGGAACTGAGTAATCCGCACGTAGGCATAATCTTTTTCGATATATTTATTTTTAACACTTTGCGTTTTGATAATGGCGCGTGTAATGGTAAATGTGAGAGGGGCGCCTGCATTTTTACGTAATACGGTGAGGGTAAGATCTGTGCCTGGTACGCCACGCATAATCTTAACGGCATCATTTAATGTCATGCCTCTCACTTGCTCCTCATCTAGTTTCATAATGAGATCGCCAGACTTTAGCCCGATTTTGTAAGCGGGACTGTCTTCGATAGGGGTCACAACTTTGACTAAGCCATCTTCCATGGTGACTTCAATGCCTAATCCACCAAATTCACCTTGTGTGCCAGCTTGTAAATCTTTATAGGCATCTTTGTCCATATAAGCAGAATGTGGATCTAGTCCTTGAAGCATGCCGGTTAACGCTTCATTGATAAGTTTTTTATCTTCAACTGCTTCTACATAATCACTTTTTACTTTGCCAAACACTTCGGCAAATACACGGAGGTCGTCAACAGGCAATTCGGAAACGCCTAATTTTGCAGCAAGCGCAGTTATGTTAAGGCTGATAATGAGCCCGATAAAGATGCCAGACATGATTAAGCCAAATTTTTTAAAAGTCGTGCGCATGTATTGCCTTTTTTGTTAAAAATATAAATTGATTTCAATCTTACAAGTGTATAAGAACAGCTAACGATATAATAGGTTCATTTTGTGATAATTCAAATGGTTTTTATCGTTTGCGGTGTAATTATAAGTAATAAGGAGGCGTAAGTGAGTAACTTACATCAAGTTGAAATTGAATACTGTACGCAATGTCGATGGTTATTACGCGCTGCTTGGATGTCGCAAGAGTTATTGACGACATTTGAGCAGGATTTGAAATCGGTTGCTTTGGTGCCAGGCACGGGTGGCATATTTGAAGTGCGTTTGAATGGTGACGTGTTGTATGCAAGAAAAAAAACGGGGCGTTTTCCTGAATCTAAAGAACTGAAGCAGCTTATTCGTGATCAAATTGATCCTGATCGAAACTTGGGTCACAGCGATAAGTAATTAGTTAATAGCCACTTCGTCTAGTCGTTTGGCGCCATTAAACCGTTTTTTCCAATAGCTGGTATGCATGCTTTCTACCCTGACAACGCTACCCGTGCGCGGCGCATGAATAAACTTGCCATTGCCGATATAAATGCCCACATGAGAAAAGGCCCTCCTTGTCGTGTTAAAGAAGACTAGATCGCCTGCGGTGAGCTCATTTTTATTGACGGACTGACCGATGCGACTAATGCCACGTGACGTCCGAGGCAGCTTAAGGTTGGCGGCTTTGCTATAAACGTAGTGCACAAAGCCGCTGCAATCAAACCCTGTTTCAGGAGAGGATCCGCCATATTTGTATTTAATCCCTTTTAGACTCATTGCGCTTAAGAGTACTTCTTGCGCCGTATTGTTTTCAACGGTATTTAAAAAGGTAATAGTGATGCCCGCTGCATTTTGTGTGCTTACATTGGCAATAGCAAATGAGGGAAACAATATATGAGCAATGAAGCCGAGGGAAAGAATGAGATGTTTCATGATGATTTTGAAGCCTTACCCTGATGAAGCAAGGGTAAGGTTATCGTGCGTCGCTATTTTGATTTAGCCATTGCATTTTTAACAAGGCCAACGAGGGCTAGTAATACGCCACCACCGATACCACCACCAGCTACCTGGCTGACGATTGTCGCGATATCGATACCACCTGCGCCTGCAGCGGCTGCGCCACCCATCCCTAACATGCCGAGCAATTGTCCTCCAGCGGCTCCGCCAAGAATACCAACGACTGAGTTTAATGCTGTGCCAAGACTTGATTTTTTCATTAAGCTGCCAGCGACATTGCCGCCTACAGCACCACTTACTAGTTGAACAATAAGACCTAAATCCATCATAACCTCCTATTAGTGTTGTTTATTTTAGATATTGAATCGTTTACGGCATCATGAAGGCTATCAGGCAATAGGCGTTAACACAAGCATTCGCTATCATATCATCTTGTTTTGTATACTATTGTTGCATTTAATTCATGAATGCATATTCGTGGGATAATCTGGGCCATGTCAGATAGCGCAAAACCGAAAACACCTTTAAGCCAACTATTTACCCCCGAAGGCCCTTTGGCTGCGGCGATAGAAGGATACACCGAACGCAGTGAACAAGTGCGGATGGCGGAAGCCATCGCCGATGCCATTGAGAATAACAAACAATTGATAGCAGAGGCAGGCACGGGAACCGGTAAGACGTTTGCTTATCTGGTGCCTGCATTGCTTTCTGGTGGCAAAGTCATTATCTCCACTGGGACTAAAACGTTACAAGATCAATTATTTAATCGTGATTTACCGAATGTGCGCGATGCGCTTAAGGTGCCGGTTGCCGTGAGTATGCTTAAAGGCCGCGCAAACTATGTTTGCCACTATCACTTAGAACGTGCGGAACAAGATGGGCGCTTTGCCTCGCGTGAGGATGCTAAATATATATCGGTGATTAAAAGTTTTTCTGAACATAGCAAAACAGGGGATAAAAGTGAGTTAACTGATGTGCCAGAGAATGCGATGATTTGGGGTGATGTGACCTCGACACGGGAAAACTGTTTGGGACAAGATTGTAATTTTTATAAAGATTGTTTTGTGATGGAGGCGCGCAAAAAAGCATTGGCGGCAGATGTTGTGGTTGTGAACCATCACTTATTTTTTGCCGATGTGATGTTGCGTGATGAAGGTGTGACTGAACTGTTGCCTAGTGCCAATACCGTTATTTTCGATGAGGCGCATCAATTGCCAGATGTGGCCGGCTTGTTTTTTGGGGAGGATATTTCCACCAATCAACTGTTAGAACTGTGCAGAGACAGCACCTCTGCTTATTTAACGTTAGTCAAAGACTGTATTGCACTAAGTGACGCTGTCCCCCCTGTTGAGAAGGCGATTAAAGATTTTAGGTTGGTTTTTGCCTATGAAGGTTCGCGTATGTCTGTCAAAAAAGCATTGGCTTTAAAAGGTTTTGACGAAGCGTATCGCAATATGCAAGAGCAATTAGCAGCACTAACCAAAGTATTAGAAAGCCAAGCAGCACGTGACCCCATGCTAGAAAAATGTTGGCAACGTGGCGAAGAATTGCTCATGCAATTGAGCCGTTGGTATAAAGGTGAAAATAGCAACTTGGTGCGTTGGACAGAAGTGTTTACACAATCTGTACAGCTACACGCCACACCGCTGAGTGTTGCAGAGGGGTTTGGTAAACAGCTAAATGCACAGCCTCGCGCATGGATATTCACYTCRGCRACATTGGCAGTTAAAACGGATTTTAGCCACTATCAAGCACAAATGGGGTTGCATGAAGCGGAGTCTCTTTATTTACAAAGCCCATTTAATTATGAAGAGCAAGCTTTACTCTATGCGCCAACGAATATGCCAGACCCTAATAGTCCCGCTTACATCGCCGCGGTAGCTGAGGCTGCGTTGCCAGTGATACAAGCAAGTCAAGGCCGCGCATTTGTGTTGTGTACTTCTCTTAGAGCCATGCGAGAAATTCATGCTTTACTAAAAGATGCGTTCGGCAGTAATGGCATGGAATATCCGTTGTTATTGCAAGGAGAAAGTACTCGGACAGAATTGTTGGATCGTTTTCGAGCACACGGAAATGCTGTGCTGGTTGGGTCGCAAAGCTTTTGGGAAGGCGTTGATGTACGGGGTGAGGCGCTAAGCGTGGTGATTATCGATAAGATTCCATTTGCACCACCAGATGACCCTGTGCTGTCTGCCCGTATTGATCAATTAAATGCAGAGGGTAAAAATGCATTTATGGAGCATCAGCTGCCTTATTCGGTAATCACCTTGAAGCAAGGAGCCGGTCGGTTAATCCGGGATGAAACAGATAAAGGKGTGTTGATGATATGTGACCCCCGACTCATTACTAAATCTTATGGAAAACGTATCTGGCAAAGCTTGCCGCCRTTTAAGCGYACGAARGARYTRGYRGATGTGGAAGCGTTTTTTGAGSAGRCTAGTGCGTCAGCATGATCACGATTAAGGAGGCGGAATACGACCTCACGGCTATTCGTGCCCAAGGTGCTGGCGGGCAGAATGTGAATAAAGTGTCGAGTGCGATTCATTTGCGGTTTGACRTTCACGCGGCTAACTTAAGTGATTGGCTTAAAGCAAGACTGCTAGACAGCAAGGATAAACGCATTACCTCAGTTGGGGTGCTGGTGATTAAAGCGCAGCAGTTTCGTACGCAAGAAGCCAATAAAAGGGATGCGATTAAACGCTTGCATGAAATTGTGAATGCAGCCAATAAAGTGAATCCAACGCGTCGCGCAACACGACCAACTTATGGTTCCAAACAACGTCGGTTAGCAAGTAAATCTCAGCGTGGGCGGGTTAAAGTATTGAGGGGGCGAGTGGGTGGTGAAGAGTAAAAATCCCAGTTACATTCCCGAAACATTTAGACGGACATGTGTATAAAGTGTAACATTTGAAACAAGAAGTAAAACATTGGTTATATTAAACATCTTTAATATATAATTCGGTTCTTTAGCGGTGAGGCAGTTGATGTTGAACGTGCTTCCAACATAAATTACTAGGTGAATATTAATGAAAAAAATTAGTTTAAGTGTTGTGTTATTAGTCGGTTTGTTTTCAGCGAACGTTGCTTTTGCTGGATGCAAAAAAACGTTAATGGGTAGTGATTGCGAAAGTAATGGCAATGGTGTTTCATCCCACATGCGTGGTAATGCAGTAGAAAATACCAAGGCAGCTAAAGAATTAAAAGCGGCGCAGATTAAAGCGAGAAAAGCGGCGAAAGCAATTGCGAAGGCTCAGAAATAACGGTTGAATTGAATACGCAGTATTGAAAACGCAAAGGCTTATTCCTTTGCGTTTTTTTTCGTCTAGACACAATATTGCAGCGCTTTAGCCTTTTTAATGTCAGAATAACGCCTATGAAATTATTGGCTTTAGATGCTTCTACAGAATTTTTGTCGTTGGCGGTGTGCTTGGATGACAAACTGTATCGGCATGATCAACACGCAGGACAGACAGCTTCACAACTTATCTTACCGCAAATCCATAACCTGTTGGATTCCGCCAAGTTGGATTTGGCAGATTTAGATGGGATCGCCTTTGGTGCTGGTCCAGGTTCATTTACAGGTGTGCGTATTGCTTGCGGTGTGGCGCAGGGGCTGGCTTTTGGTGCAAATATCCCTGTCGTGGGGGTGAACGTATTGTTGGCGCTGGCGCATGCCAGTGGCGCTGAAAAAGTGATTGCTGCTTCAGATGCGCGGATGCGAGAGGTCTATCACGCTGCTTATGAAAAAAAAGGCGATGAGTGGCTTGAAGTGCATGCTGCTGGTGTGTACAAGCCGAACGAGGTTCCTAAGGTTGAGGGTTCAGGTTGGACTGGCGTTGGTACTGCTTGGAAAGTGTATGACGAAGTGTTGAGCCAGCAGTATCAGCAGAATGTTGTGAATAAACTGCCAGAAAATACGCCAATGGCTGAAGCTATTATGGCCATCGCAAAACCAATATTTGCAGCAGGTTTGGCAAAGCCAGCAAGTGAAGCCAAACCCATTTATATTCGTAACCGCGTAGCACTCACATCAAAAGAGCGTGCGCAAGGTTTGCGATTATGAATGCAGTCCGAAAGCTCGACTATTTGTTTAGGCCGATGCAAGCAGCAGATTTGGATGACATACTAAACATAGAGCCGACGTTATATTCACATCCATGGACGCGTGGAAATTTTAATGATTCTCTAACGTCTGGTCATATTGCTTGGGTAATGACGCAAGGTGACGAGATTATTGCTTATGCGCTCATGATGATTGTATTAGATGAGGCGCAATTACTGAATATTAGTGTTGCAACACCTTATCAAAAGCAAGGTTTAGGACGGACGCTATTAGCGCATTTGCTAGATCACGCTAAAGCGCTAAAGGTGATTGATATGTTTTTGGAAGTGCGTGCTAGCAATACGTCTGCCATTGCTTTGTATGAGCGGATGGCATTTGCGGAAGTAAGTGTGCGTCGTGGGTATTATCCAGGGGAAGAAGGTCGGGAAGATGCTGTTATTATGCGTGTAGTGCTATGAGTTTACATCGAGATGAATTATTGCGTGAATTAGAGCTGCTGCCAGCGTGGCAGTTGCGTAATCCTGCACAGCCATCTGTTGCAGCAGCAATACCTAAGAATGATATCAATGCGGATGTTGTAAAAGCTAACGTTGCGCCAGAAGCATCAGAAAGGTCAGCTGAGCAAGCGGAAGAAACAGCGCCGCCTTTACATCAGTTTAGGTTGGTTGTCAGTGAAGATGCGCAATGGCTGTTCGTATTAGAGAATCAGCATAGTGATGCAGCGGAGGTTTTGCTACAAAATATGCTAAAAGCTGTTGCCGTTARCATTGCGCAAAATGTTGCTGATGCCACTGTCGATCATTTGAATCAGCATGCGGCTAAAGTGATTGTTGTGATGGGTGAGTTGGAAGCGCAAACGCTATTGAATACAACACAAACGCTGGCACAAATGCGTGGAAAAAGGCATCAACATCAAAGTGTCCCTGTTATTGCCACTTATTCGCCTAGTGACTTGCTGATGAATTTGGAAAATAAAGCAAAAGCTTGGGAAGATTTGTGCTTAGCCAGGTTAACCATTGTTAACTTGTAATACTATCAAAAGTCGCCATATACTAAAGTAATGTACGGTTAAAAGTACGTATCACTAACGACCAATTTCCAAAAGGGACGAGAATGAAAAACTTATTTTTTAAAGGCTTGTTAATATTATCGATGCTAGCGCTTACAGGCTGTGGCTATAATACTTTTCAATCGTTAGATGAAGAAGCTAAGGCCAGCTGGGCTGAGGTGCTGAATCAATATAAGCGCCGTGCAGATTTGGTGCCTAATTTGGTGAGTACTGTTAAAGGTTATGCTAAGCATGAAAAAGAAGTGTTTATTGCGATAACGAATGCACGAGCAAGTGTCGGCGGTATCCAAATGACGCCAGAGTTGCTGAATGACCCTGCTGCAATGGCTAAATTTCAAGCGGCACAAGGGCAAATGACAAGTGCACTATCTCGTTTGATGTTAGTGGTTGAAAATTATCCTGACCTAAAGGCAGATCAAGGGTTTCGAGATTTACAAGCGCAGCTAGAAGGGACAGAAAATCGCGTGACGGTCGCACGCAATCGGTTTATTAAAACCATCAAAGATTACAATATTGCCGTGCGTAGCTTTCCTAACAATTTAACGGCAATGATGTTTGGCTATGAAGTTAAGCCTTCGTTTACGGTTGAAAATGAGAAAGCAATATCAGCCCCGCCGGTTGTTGAGTTTTAATCAAACAACATCGATTTATACGTTAATTAACGAGTGAAAACCTACTTTAAAACAAGTTTGGCAATGCTATTTACGGCGCTAATGTTGGCGTCGCAATTGGCAATTGCTGCGCTGGTGGAAATCCCCACATTCTCTGCGCGTGTCATTGATTTAACACAAACCTTATCCACATCTGAGCAAGCCGCTTTGGAAGCTAAATTACAACAGTTTGAAGAGGTGAAAGGTAGTCAGATTGCTGTGCTGCTTGTGCCAACCACGCAACCAGAGGCGATTGAACAGTATGCCATCCGTGTGGTGGATGAGTGGAAAGTGGGCAGGAAAGATGTTGACGATGGCTTGCTCATTTTGATTGCAAAAGACGATCGGAAGATGTGGATTGAAGTAGGGTATGGCTTGGAGGGCGCGGTGACGGACCTCTATGCAAAACGGATTATCAGCGAAACAATGACACCGCACTTTAAACGTGGAGATTTTGCTGGTGGTATTGATGGCGCGGTCAATCAGCTGATTGGTTTGGTGGATGGTGAGCCACTCCCTGCACCCAGTAAAAAGAACTTTAATGGTAACCAACTAGAAGAAATGTTCGGTTTGCTTTTGTTTGGCGGCATAATTTTAGGCATGTTTTTGCGCAAAATATTCGGAACGTTTATGGGGAGTGCGCTTAACGGGGGCTTGATTGGCGCTATTGTGTTCTTTATTGGTTGGACGATATTAGGTGCTGGTGTGTTAGCCGTCATTGCATTCGTCTTTACGTTTGCCATGAGTGGGCGAGGCGGTAGTGGCGGTTACTCCACTAGCGGTGGTGGCTTTGGCGGCGGCTACGGCGGCGGTGGGTTTAGTGGCGGCATGGGTGGCGGTTTTGGTGGCGGCGGCGCGTCAGGGAGTTGGTAAGTATGTTTAAA
>NVTX01000062.1 GCA_002401735.1 Methylophilaceae bacterium
CGCAAAGCATTCTTCCATCGTATGCTACCGGATTTAGTCAGCGAAATGGGCGAGGCTTATCCTGAGCTCATTTCCGAACAAAAACGCATTACTACTACGCTTCAACAAGAGGAAGCACGCTTCTTTGAAACGATTGAAAATGGCATGGCCATTTTAGAAGCTGAACTTGCAAAAACCAAAGATAACTTTAATGGTGACACCGCATTCAAGCTGCATGACACTTATGGCTTCCCGCTCGATTTAACTGCGGACATATGTCGTGAACGAAACGTTACCGTCGACACGGCAGGCTTTGACGCTGCGATGGCGCATCAAAAAGACCAAGCACGTGCTGCTGGCAAGTTCAAAATGGCAAGCAACTTAGAATATGATGGCATTGCGACTACCTTTCATGGCTACGAAAAACTAGAGGCTAATGGAAACATTACGGCACTCTACAAAGAAGGGGTTGCTGTCGACCAGTTATCAGAAGGTGACCAAGGTGTTGTGGTCTTAGATAACACCCCGTTCTATGCCGAATCTGGCGGCCAAATTGGTGACAGCGGTGCGCTTGAAGCGGCAAACGGATTGTTTGCAGTAGACGACACACAAAAAGTCCAAGCGACCGTTTTTGGCCATCACGGCACACTTAAAACTGGCACATTAAAAGTAGGCGATGCCATCGTGGCAACCGTCAACTTGCAAGCACGAACAGCCACCATGCGTAACCACTCTGCAACACACTTAATGCATAAAGCTTTGCGTGAAGTGCTCGGTGCGCATGTGCAACAAAAAGGTAGCTTAGTCGATACCGAAAAAACCCGTTTTGACTTTGTACATAATGCCCCAATGACCAACGAACAAATTCGTGAAGTAGAACGCATTGTGAACACAGAAGTATTTACCAATGCAGAAACACAAGCACGTGTAATGGATATTGAGTCAGCTAAAGACACTGGTGCATTAATGTTGTTTGGTGAAAAATACGGGGATGAAGTCCGCGTGTTAGATATCGGGTCATCGTGTGAGCTTTGTGGTGGTACGCATGTGGAACGGACAGGGGATATTGGCTTGTTTAGCATCGTAGCAGAGGGCGGTGTCGCTGCTGGCGTACGCCGTGTAGAAGCCGTTACTGCCGCAAATGCGCTTCGCTACATGCAAAGCATGGAAACAACATTAGGCGGCATTGCAGGCACGTTAAAAGTATTGCCTACCGAAGTGCCGACGAGAGTTAATAGCTTACTAGATCAATTAAAACGTCTTGAGCGTGAATTAGCCTCAACGAAAGGTAAGCTAGCATCCTCACAAGGAGATGATTTAGCGACACAAGCAACAGACATATCTGGTGTAAAAGTATTGGCTGCCACATTGGATGGTGCCGATGCCAACACGCTGCGCGAAACAATGGATAAACTCAAAGACAAACTAAAATCAGCTGCTATTGTACTTGCCTCCGTTAACGGACAAAAAGTAAGCATCGCTGCTGGCGTAACAAGCGACTTAATTGCTAAACTGAAGGCGGGTGAGTTAGTGAATCACGTTGCCTCTCAAGTTGGCGGCAAAGGTGGCGGCAAACCGGACATGGCAATGGCTGGCGGCTCAGATGCTAGTAAACTACCAGAAGCACTAGACAGTGTTGAAGACTGGGTGAAACAGAAAATTCAAGATTAACCTTATAAAAAGAACCTTTAAAGAATTGAACCAAAGCATAAAATCATGGCATTAATTGTACAAAAATATGGTGGTACGTCTGTTGCAAATGCAGAACGTATTCGCAGTCTCGCTAGCAGAGTTGGCCGCTTCAAAAAAATGGGGCACCAAATTGTGGTGGTCGTGTCTGCCATGTCAGGCGAGACCAACCGGCTCATTGGCTTAGCGAAAGAAATCACGCTAGACCCAGACCCTCGTGAGCTCGATGTAATTGTGTCTACCGGTGAGCAAGTCACCATAGGCATGACGTGCCTCGCGTTGCAAGAACTTGGTTTAAAAGCAAAAAGTTACACCGGTTCACAAGTAAGAATTTTAACGAATGACTCACATGGCAAAGCCCGCATTATCGACATTGATGGCCAAAACATGCAAAAAGACTTAGATGATGGCTATGTCGTAGTAGTTGCAGGCTTCCAAGGCTGTGATGCAAATGGCAATATCACCACGCTTGGTCGTGGTGGTTCTGATATTACTGGCGTTGCCTTAGCTGCCGCACTAAAAGCAGATGAATGCCAAATTTACACTGATGTTGATGGGGTCTATACAACAGACCCTCGCGTGGTACCAGAAGCAAGACGCTTAGAAAAAATTACATTTGAAGAAATGTTAGAGCTTGCTTCACAAGGCAGTAAAGTATTACAAACACGTTCTGTCGAGTTTGCAGGGAAATATAAAGTTAAATTACGTGTGCTTTCTAGCTTTACCGATGAAGGCGAAGGCACACTCATTACATTCGAAGAAGATAGCAAGGATGAAAACATGGAAGAACCACTAATCTCTGGCATCGCATTTAACCGCGATGAGGCTAAAGTTACCGTCCTCGGTGTGCCAGATACCCCAGGTATTGCTTACCAAATTTTAGGCCCAATCGCAGATGCCAATATTGATGTTGATATGATTATTCAAAATCAAGGCGCCGATGACACGACAGATTTTACATTCACGGTGCACAAGAATGAAATGGACAAGGCGCTTGATATTATCCGTAAGCAAGTCCAACCAAACATTCATGCACGTGAAATAAGTGGAGATGATAATATTGCCAAAGTATCTGTCGTTGGTGTTGGTATGCGTTCACACGTGGGCATCGCAAGCCAAATGTTTCGTACTCTTTCAGAAGAAGGCATCAACATTCAAATGATTTCTACTAGTGAAATTAAAGTGGCTGTTGTCATTGATGAGAAGTACATGGAACTCGCAGTCCGCGTGTTGCACAAAGCATTTGAGTTAGAAACAGCCTAAATTTGCTGATTGATTCGATTTTTTTCATTGATTTTCATGCGGGTTTCGCGTAACATCGCGCCCTTGCAGCGGTAGAAAAAGTTTTAAAACGGAGAGCTGGCCGAGTGGTCGAAGGCACTTCCCTGCTAAGGAAGCATACGGGGTCAACCTGTATCGAGGGTTCGAATCCCTCGCTCTCCGCCATATCAATCGACTTAGCGCTCCGCGCTTAGCGAGATTGGGGACGCCCCTCGCGGATGTAAGAAGCGAGCACCCCTTGTGGGTGCTCTTTTTGTTTGTTGAGTGTGAGTAGTTGAGAACACTCTCCGGGTTCGACTAACAGAGCACCGCTCTGTTGGACGCTGAGTCTCCGAAGCGGTCTTGAGGCAAAGCCGAAAGATGGAAGTTTCACCCAAAGTGAAACTGAACACAATCCCTCGCTCTCCGCCATCACAACTGACTAGCGCAAGGCGCTTAGCGAAGTTGGAGATGCCCTTTACGGGCAAATAAAAAAGCACCTAAATATAAAGTGCTTTTTTATTGTGTAGCGTGTGAGTAGTTGAGAACGCTCTTCGAGTTCAACTAGCAAAGCACTGCTCTGTAGAGCGCTAAGTTTACGAAGTAACCTTAAGGAAACTAGGCTGGCTCTATGAGGCCAAAGCCTCAGGATAACGATAACTACTTTCACCACTTCCTTTTGCAAGGTACATGGCTCTATCCGCTTGTTTTATTAGCGTAACTGAGCTTTCTGTGTGTTGTGGATAGACAGCAATACCAATGCTCACTGACACGTCACATTTTCCGTCCAATGATACAAATGCGACACCCATCACCTTCATTATTTTTTCTGCTATTTTATTGATATCGGATTCATCACTAATGTCGGGCAAAATCAAAATAAATTCATCCCCCCCCCATCCGCGCGACAACATCCGTATCTCTCACGCACTCAGACAGCCTAACGGCAACTTCCTTAAGTAGTTCATCTCCGGCTTGATGCCCCATCAAATCATCATGATAAAAGCGGACCTAACGGTAAGCTTATCGGGTAACAGTAACTGTTTTTACCTTTTTCTTTTGCAAGATACATCGCTCTATCCGCTTGTTTAATAAGTGAAAGTGCGCTTTCTGCATGTTTAGGGTAGATGGCAATGCCAATACTCCCCGTGACTTTACACTTCCCTTCTAATGATACGAACGCTGTACCCATAATTTTCATCACTTTATCCGCGACGACATTGACATCTGCTTCATCACTAATGTCAGGCAGAATAATCAGAAACTCATCCCCGCCCATCCGAGAAACAACATCCGTATCTCTTACACACTCAGACAATCTAGCAGCAACTTCTTTAAGCAGCCGATCTCCTGTTTCGTGCCCCATTAAATCATTGACTGCCTTGAAGTTATCTAAATCAAGAAACATGACGGCTAAACTTTTATGCCTAGCTTTGGATTCTTTAAATAAAGCATCTAAATAATCCATTGCGAATAACCGAGAGTTTGAGCCGGTAAGCGTGTCATGCTCAGTCATATAATTTAATTTCTTTTGTAACTTTATTTTCTCAATGGCATTTTCTTTAAAAACAACTAAGGCTTTTGCCATCCCACCGACTTCATCTTGGCGCTCCGCTACTGAAATGTTGGTATCAAGCTCATTTCTGGCCAACTTATCCATCATATTAGTCATTGCAACAATAGGCTGCGCAATGTCTAATGCTAAAAAGTAGCCAATAAAGCAAATAACCATCGCACTAATCAGGCTACTCATAAATAAGAAACTACCCATCTTATAAACTGGCTTCAGCGTTTCTGCTTCATCAATCTCAGCAATAACAGCCCAACGTACCCCTAAAAAGTCTATTGGCCCATACGCTGAAAATACAGAAATACCGCGATAATCTTGAACCACATGAACATCAGACTCGCCTTTTAACGCACTATGCACCGATGATGTATCAACTTTCGTAACAAGGATGCTTCTCCCCGCATAAAACCTCGAATCACTGCGCATTAAGAGATCAGACCCAACCAAGTAAGTCTCCCCTGACTCACCCATACCCGCCGTCACCTGCATCACATTGTTAAGCCGATCAATCGGCATTTGAAACACTAATGCACCAATATAATTTTTATGCTCATCGTAAACTGGGGATCCAATAAAGCTGGCAGGGTCATTATTGCTAGGCTCATACGCCGAGAAATCAGTAAATATATGCTTGCCAGCGATTGGGTTCTTGTTAATGGTATTAAACACTTTTGCAAGATCCGTATTCCGCCATTGCCCATTAATCATATTAGTCGCAAAATCTCGCTCTTTAATAACGGAGTAAACTAAGTTTCCTTCACGGTCAAACAAAAATAAATCGTAATAAGATCGAAGGGTTACTAAATTCCGAAATGCCGGATGATAAATACCATGTAGTTCACTGTACTCGGAGCCGTCACTACTCWCTAAGAACGCATCTTTTTGCGCTACGGAATATGGATTTTGATCAATATATAAATTTTGGAGAAACGCCGTCTTATTTTCCGGCAACTTTGTCCAAGCATTTTTGAAGGCTTTTAATGACCGAATAACCAAAGGGCTTTGCGCATGAAAGCTTAAATCTTGTTGAATCGTATCGAAGTAATTTTCTAAAGAAGCTCTGCGTGAGTCTAACAAGGAAGACAATTTGTCTTTGGCTGCCATCTCTAGTTCTGTAGCAGCACTTTTATATGCGATAACACCGATTACTAATGCAGTAATTAGTGAAAATAAAATCNNSAWTAWWKKYAKYWWTWWWGTTATTTTTAGATTTTTCAGCATTAAATGTCCCTTTACATTTAAACCGCAGAACTATTAGTGTATCGATGCTTTAGTTATCGACACTTCTTGAATAAACTTTAATCTTTTATAACGATGGCACTTTTGGCACATTCTTTATCAGTCTAGTTACCGACTGCATGGTAAGAATACGCTTCATGCGTATCCCATGTCCACATTGTGAGAAAATATGCCCCAATCTAATTTTTTTACTGTTGTTTTTTCACAAGGCCAACATCTTCACATAACCGTTGCTCGGTCATAAAAACACCACACATCCTTCAGAAAATATGGCTTTAAGCGAGCTGCTGAATTATTTCATTAATATAATGATGAATCTATGTAGATACCACTTAACTTAATGCTTATTTATTGTATAATGCTTGCCTCAACGCGCCCGTAGCTCAGCTGGATAGAGTACTTGGCTACGAACCAAGGGGTCAGGGGTTCGAATCCCTTCGGGCGTACCAGATAGTACAAAGGGTTAGCTAAACGCTAGCCCTTTGTCATTTCTGCTCTTGTGACACATTTGTGTCGTGATCCGAACTGATTTCCCTTAATGAACATAGTTGGTCAGCATAAGGGCTAAGTGATCCGCTGATAAATGCGCGTAACGCCGCACCATCTCAGGACTTTCCCAACCACCCAATTCTTGTAAGGCAAATAATGGCGTGCCATTTTGCACATGCCAACTTGCCCAAGTGTGTCGCAAATCATGCCAGCGGAAGTTTTCAATCCCTGCTGCCTTTACCCTTTATACCAAGCCTTCGTACTAACCTGCTTAATCGGGTTTCCTTTGAAACTGAAAATTAATATGGGATGTTTTCCAATTTGTTTTCTGATGAGATGTACTGCCTCAACGTTCAAAGGAACTCCGATGGCTTTTCTCGCTTTCGCCTGATCTGGATGAATCCAAGCCAGCTTTCTAGCTAAATCAACCTGCGACCACAGCTGGCGCTGTGATGCGGGCTTGTGCTCACGGTTTCGGGGGGTGTTTTGTGAAGGCGTACCTTCCCTACTAACATTAATATTGCGTTTCATTGCTGAACCTCTTTCTAAAAATTGAAAAAAGTTACAAGCCGCAACAAATCATCTACAAAGAGCTAGGGCGCAACTATGCCTGTAAAAGCTGTAGTTACTGACATGCTAAAAAGCGATGTGTATCTTATGTTTTCGTTTCGTTATCTATGTGATTTCATCTTGCGAATGCAATTGTGATTTTCTGTGATCTATTCCGTTACCTTCAGGATTCTCTTCTGTGACCTTTTCGTTATCCGTATAATTTTCGTATATATGAGTTCAGTTATCGTTCGTTGTCTTTAATRATATTTATGACTTTAAGTATCAGTTTTATGATGCATAACTAAATACACCCCCTCTATGAATAGGAAGATGCCAAAGCAGTTTGTAATGAATTGTAAAAGAGCAAGTAACATGTAGAATACTCTGACAAATAGAATTACTTGTCAATAATAACAATTGAAATTGGGCACAGTAGGTTATCCCAAAAAAGCTCCCTAAAGGAGGGTTAAATGAAGCTGCATAAGGTACAAATAAGGAATTTCAGGTCAATTGAAGATGAAGAGATTGTTTTTGATCCTAAATGTAGAATACTAGTTGGCATTAATGAATCAGGGAAGTCTAATGTTCTAAAAGCGCTAAATCTATTATCAGATACAGAACCCTCATCAAAAGATATTAGATATGAATTAGAGGAGGAGGCAATTGAAGAAGCTTTTGTCGAATTTCATTTCACTCTTGATGAAAAAGATAAAAAACAATTCGCATCTTCAATACAACAAAAAATATTAGTGCACAGCTCTTCGGAAAAATCTCTTTTTACTAAAAGTGGCAAAAAGCATACCCTCCAGCAAGTTTGCAACCTACAACTAACAGCACTCTACCAGGCGAACATAGTAGATGAAGTTAAACGGGGACGATACTTTACCTACCCAACTCAGGGGTTTTCAGTACCGACGGGCTGGAAGAAGCCAACTGACGATTGCCCCAAAGCTCTAAATATTATTGACCAAGATCAACAATCTATTCAATTAAACAGCCTGTCTATCATAGCCCCTGAAATAGAAAGAGACCCCAGCATCGAAGAATTTCTGACCGATGTAACAGCTGATGACATCAGCTCATTGATAGGTTCAGCAGTCGTTGATTATGTTTTTCAGAACATACCAAAATGTGTCTATTGGAACTATAAAGATGAAAATATACTCCCTGCAAAAATAATAAAGGCAGACTTCATAGCAGATCCAACGATTTGCAAACCATTAGAAAGCATGTTCGAGCTAGCAGGAATCCATGACATTGAAGCTGAATTTGACAAAAAAAAGGCTAGGCCTCACGGAGATAGAGCCCTGCTAGAAAAAGTAGCAAAAGCAGCAACAAAACACATAAAATCTATCTGGAAAGAATATAAAGCAATAGAAATATCACTTCATCCAAATGGTGATTTTATTGATGCTGGAATTAAAGACAAAACAAATATATTCGATTTTGCAAGCAGAAGTGATGGTTTCAAAAGGTTTGTTTCATTCCTACTCATGGTCTCGGCTAAAGTAAAAACAAAAAACATACAAAACACATTAGTATTAATTGATGAACCAGAAATAGGAATACACCCCAGTGGAGCGAAACATTTATTAGCAGAACTACTAAAAATATCAGATGAAAACTATGTTATTTTTAGTACCCACTCAATATTCATGATAGATAAAGAAAAAATTAACCGACATYTGATTATAGAAAAGAATAACGAAAAAACCACTCTGAAAGAAGTGACTGAATCTAACTTCCAAGATGAAGAGGTTATATATAATGCTCTAGGCCATTCTGTATTCGAAGTAATTCAAGAAAAGAATATATTGTTTGAAGGGTGGAAAGATAAGAAGCTCTTCCAAATCGCTATGAGCAAGATACCTACGTCCCATAGCCAACTAAAAAACAAATTCGAGAATGTTGGTATAGCCCACTTGCAGGGTGTTAAACGCGCGTCAGATGTAGCAACACTATTAGATTTAGCAAATAGAAAGTATCTAATCCTCAGCGACGATGATAACCCAGCAAAAGAGGCTCAAAAAAGATTTACTGGCAGTATGGGCATTTGGAGAAGATATAGTGAAATTTTACCTACTAGTACATTTGTAACAGGAGAGGATTTCATTAAAAGCAATGCGGCACTGAAGGTATTAAATAAGTTAAAAATTGAATATCCAGATATTGGCGATCCAGTTGAAGCTGATATAACAGGAGTACAGGGGAAAATTGAAGCAATAAAAAGATATTTGTCTAGGCAAAGAATAAACCAAAATTTGCGCGATGAAATCATTAAGAAATTCAAAGAGAATTTGACTGAAAACCTTAAACCAGCTGATATTGAAGATGGTTACTATGAACTTCTTGAAGAAATCGACCTTGATAGCTTATAAACCGCAAATGGCGCTGCCTAAAAAGCACTTAAGTAAGTGCCAGTTAGGCAACGCCATAGGCGGAAGATACGGGATTCGAACCCATGGTTAGCCTAAGCCAACACCAGTTTATCAAACTGGTGGAATAAACCACTCTCCCAATCTTAGTAAACGAACTATATAAATACGCTTACTAAGTAAAGGTAGGTAATTAGATATACACCCAAACTTTAGTATTGAGATAGCGGATCGT
This sequence comes from Methylophilaceae bacterium, assembly GCA_002401735.1. GTDB lineage: Bacteria > Pseudomonadota > Gammaproteobacteria > Burkholderiales > Methylophilaceae. Next base: position 9,389 of record NVTX01000062.1, read on the forward strand.
AATTTAATCTCTCAGTCGCGGATCGAATGTAAATTTCCGAAGTATTTCTAGGTTTATGATAGAAATATCCTCGTGTTGTGGATTAATTACGACATTACTCTCCTCTGGAATAATGACTGATGGCACCATAAATGCAAGATGCTTCCTTTCTTGCAAATGTCTCGTTCCTATCTCTTCAGAAATGCTAGAGCCTGACAATGTGTCCCAACCTTCTGTCAAATCCTCACGAATATCAACAATGCCCGCACCATCTGGAATCGTTATTTTCACGACCACCAAATCTTCAGGTAGGGTATCTCCAGCATGAACCATAACCTCAAAAGCACAAAGACTGATTGAGCTGCTCGCATAAATGGCTGGAGTCATTGTTCTATTCCATCGTCCGCCATATATGCTTGCACCAGTTCCTAATTTATCTAATGCATAAGCCTCTTTGGTAATACGCCAAAAATCCACTTTACACGACTCCACCGTATGCAATTGCACCAAGTACTTTTCTCACTTGAGCCGCACCAGTTTCGGTATCCAATAAGGATATAGGGCTTTCGCCTAATTTGGTATGTTTCTTATTAAGCCATTCGTGTGATTTTTCTTTGCTGGAAAAAACCTCTTCAGCAAAGTCTTCGACTTCTATCAACCTGGCAAGTCTTTCAGTCTCAGCTTGTGACAACCGCACTTCGGCTTTTAGTTTTCTATCAAAAGTCGACTTAGGAATGCCAACAATTCCCAACATCACGCTTTTAGGTATTCTATAGTGTTCTATGGCCTCGACAATTCTGACAGTAAGCATACCAAGTCTAATTGTGCCGATTTTTTCAGCCGGAGGCATGCTTGAGTATAAAGAAAAAAAATTGTCAGTCTTAGTTGAGGAGCCGATTTTTACGCCCTCCTTGTGAGCGGATAAAAACTGTGTCAATGTAGTTTCCCATCTTGATGAACCAAATGAGATTTAATTTTAACCCATTTGGGATACCCTGTGTCAACCATTATGTTCATAAAGCAGCTAACTACCTCTTTTATTTGTTTCCTTTTCGTTAAATTAACCACTGTCCATTGCCTGCCTAATTGGAATTGAGTGCAGTCGTGTTAAATATTGTTTCATTAGTCATGATATAACTGGCAAACGCTTCAAGTGACTGATCTTAAATAAAAAATAATATTCCCCACTACGAACCAAGTGGTCAAGGGTTCGAATCCCTTCGGGCGTACCAGATATAAAAAGGCTTACAACTTAACGGTTGTAAGCCTTTTTTATTTCCACAGCGCTATATTCAACTACATACTCAACTACGCTAACTAACTTACTTCTATCATTTCTAGCGGCAACGCTATTATATGGGTCTTTAAAATCTGATTTACTTTCGTTAACGCCAATGTTAAGTTAACTTTGACATAAGCAATTAGGAATGATTAGTGAAAGCATTAGTAAAAAAATA